>JAKANT010000083.1 GCA_021823635.1 Pseudomonadota bacterium | reverse complement strand
CAACGCGGCATCGAACGGCACCCGATGCAACTGACACAGCGAGCCGGCGAGCCAAAGGAATTGGTCGGCGGTGAGCGGCGTGGCCGGCGGCGGTGCGCCTGTGCAGTCGGATTCGGCGCTTGCCCCGGGTGCGGTGTCTCCGCGCGGCATGTCCTCCCCTCCGTCGTGTGTTGTTCGAACGCTTGCGCGCGCAGGCTGCCGCAGGGGCGGCATCGCCTGTCAATGCCGCCTACCGCGTGAATAGTCGGCAGCGGAACTGCAGAAAATTCGCGTGCGGTTCGACCGCGTGGACGCGAGCCTTTGAGGTTCTTGTCGTCGCGGCCCGTTGCCGCGACGAGCCGCACCAAGTGTCTGATGTGACAAGGTCTCGCTGGCGAGACCGGACAGGGGTCCGCAATTGCGGGCACCTCCGCCCGCGTTCGTCGCGAGCCGTCCGCGATGAAAACGATCGCGCGGCGGCGAGTCCGGCCGCGGGCATCGACCCTCATTGGTGGGACGCGCGTCACTATCTGGGCAGCACCGCGCCGACTGTGCGCCGCACGCCGATCCGCTCGCGCGGGGTCAATGCAGCACGCGCGGCAGCCGCTCGATTCGGTTCCGGGCGAGCGCGTGGGCGCCGAAGCGCCTGCCGCTGTCAGCGCCGCCCCAGATCACCACCGGGCGGCGCGTCGCTTCGCGGCCCACGGTGGCCCGCCAAGCCTGCAGATCGCGCGTGAAGTCGGCGGCGAAGGTCGCGGCCGGATTTGATTTCGATCCCGAGCAGGCGCGGCCCGTCGTCGAGTACCAGATCGAACCGGATCGACCTTGCGCCCGTTGGCGTCGCGCCAGAAATGCAGCGGCCGCAGGTTGCCTTGGCTGTCGCGGTGTTTCAGGATCCCGGCGACGACGAAGTTCTCGAACAGCGCGCCGCGCGGCGGATGCACGGACAGGATCGACGGATCGTGGATGCCGCGCAGCCAATCCGCCAGGCCGGTGTCGACGAAATACAGCTTCGGCGTTTTGACCAGCCGTTTGCCAAAGTTGCGGAAGTGCAGTTGCGCGCGAAAGACAACGTGGCTCGCCTGCAGGACGTTCAACCAACTGCCCCCGGTCGGGACGATCGCACGGCAGAAAAAGTGCATGCCGATTGACGATTCGATTTTCGCCTCGCCTTGAGCAAGCAGGCGCCGCTTGCGCTACGGCCCTCGTAAGCCGTAGCGGGTGGTCCGCTACGATGGTTCGCGCGCGGGCTGCGGCAGCGCGCCGCGCGCGACGCGAAACAGGCGCGCATCCGCGGCGTCGACCTCCACTTTCACCCAGCCGACGAACGGGCTGCCCGGCACCTGCACGCGCGTGACCAGCGGCAGATCGCGCCACGGCCGATCGACGAAGTACCAATGCAGATCGCCGTGCGCGAGCAGCACCGGGCGCGCGAATGCGCGCACGCGGGCGCGCAGGCGGTCGATGAAGGCGTTGAAGCGGCGCCGGCGCGGATGCTCCGGGCTGCGCTCCAGCCGCGGGTTCGCATGGAAGAACAGCGCGGCGCCGCGCGCATCGATCGCGTGCGCGTGGTCGAACGCGGCATCGATCCACGCCAGCGTCGCCGCTTCGCGCGCCTGGATCTCGGCCACGCGGTCGGCGCGCGGCGCGGCGGCGCGATCGTTGATATCGATGCTGCGCCATGGCAGCCAGCCGTTGTCGCTGCCGATCACGTGCACGGTGGCGAAAACGATGCCGTCGAGTTCGAAGCGCGCGTTCTCGACGAACGGCGGCGCCTGGTGTTCGAGCGCGAGCGGGCGCGGCCCGCGGCTGCGATCGGGCCGCGGATACGCGAGCCGGCGCAGAAAGCTCAGGCGTTCGAGCGGATGGAAACGGCCGGCACCGCCCGCGTGACAATCGGTCCAGTCGTTGTCGCCCGGCGTGAACAGCCACGGCAGCGCCAGCCTGTCGAGCAACGCGAAGCGCCGCTCCAACAAGCGGTCGCTGCAGCGCTCGTCGCTTGCCTTCAGGTCGCCGACATGCACGGCGAAGCGCAGTTCGGCGTCGGCGTTGACGACGTCGATCAGCGCCGCCAGCGCATGCTCTTCGGCCAGACCGTACGGCGTGTCGCCGAGCACCGCGAACGAAAAGCCGCGACCGGCGGCGCGCAGCCGCGGGGCCGCGAGCGCGGCGAGCGCGCACAGCAGCGATCGGCGGCGCGGGATCAACGCTTCAGGTCCGGCGAGACTTCGGCGTCGGACTTGAAGTAAAGCACCAGCCGCTGCGACTTGCCCGGCTGCACGCTCAGCGTGCGCTTCTGCGTTTCGCCTTCGTTCGTCGCTTCCAGCCGGTACTTGCCGGGCAGCAGATCCACGAGCAGCAGCGGGCCGTCCAGTTCGGTGTCGAGCACCAGCTTGCCTGCGCCATCGAAGATGCGCACTTGCACGCCCGCCAAGTGCGCACCCGAGCGCGCCGCAGTGAGCACCGAGAGGCTGAAAAACGGCTGCTTGGCGCGCAGGTCGGCCAGTTCGCCCGCATCGACACCGCCGGAGACGAACGGGCGATCCTGCGCGGTGCGCCCTTCGACGACGGCGTGCGCCGGCGCGGCCGCGAGCACGCCGGCAACCGCGAGTCCGAGCGCCGCCCGTCGGGCCCTCACCCAGACCCCTCTCCCGCCTGGGGAGACAACGCGGGTTAAGGCAACATCGCAGCAATCCAGCTTCATCGGTGACTCCGGGCAGACGCGGGCGAGGATAAGACACAGCCGCCGCGCGCGCGGGCAAGTGGCGATAATCCGGCCGGACCAACGCTTCGAGGGCACGATGAAACGCGACTCGCACATCCTGCACCGCCAGTTGCGCGGCACCTATCCGCTCGCCGTCGCCGCGAACGGCTGCTTCATCACCGACGCCGACGGCAAGTCCTATCTCGATGCCTGCGGCGGCGCGGCGGTGTCCTGTCTCGGCCACGCGCACCCCGACGTGCTGGCGGCGATGCACGCGCAGATCGACCGCATCGCGTACGCGCACACGAGCTTCTTTTCCACGCCGGTGGCCGAGGAGCTGGCGGACGAGCTGATCGGCTCCGCGCCGCCGGGGTTCTCGCACGTGTACCTGGTCTCCGGCGGCTCGGAGGCGATGGAAGCGGCGCTCAAACTGACGCGCCAGTACTTCGTGGAGATCGGTCAACCGCAGCGCGCGAAGTTCATCGCCCGCCGCAACTCTTACCACGGCAACACGTTGGGCGCGCTGGCGGTGGGCGGCAACCAGTGGCGGCGCGCCCAGTTCGCGCCGCTGCTGATCGACGTCGAGCACGTCAGCCCGATTTACGCCTACCGCGAGCAGCGCGCGGGCGAAACGGAGCAAGCGTACTGCGCGCGGCTGATCGACGAGATCGAGGGCGCGATCGCGCGGGTCGGCCCCGAGCGCGTGCTCGCCTTTGTCGCCGAAACGGTCGGCGGTGCGACCTCCGGCTGCCTGACCGCGCCGGCCGGCTATTACCAACAGGTGCGCGCGCTGTGCGACCGGTACGGCATCCTGCTGATCCTCGACGAAGTGATGTGCGGCATGGGCCGCACCGGCACGCTGTTCGCCTGCGAGCAGGAAGGCGTGGTGCCCGATCTGATCGCGATCGCCAAGGGACTGGGCGGCGGCTTTCAGCCGGTCGGCGCGTTGCTGGTGGCCGAGCGCATCGTCGAAGCGATGCGCGCGGGCTCGGGGTTCTTTCAGCACGGGCACACCTACATCGGCCATCCGGTCGCGGCGGCGGCGGCGCTGGCGGTGCAGAAGGTGCTGAAACGCGATCGCCTGGTCGAGCGCTGCCGCGAACAGGGCGCGAAGCTGCGCGCCTGGCTCGAGGAGGAGTTCCGCGAGCATCCGTACGTCGGCGACATCCGCGGGCGCGGGCTGTTCCTCGCGCTCGAGCTGGTGCGCGATCGTGCCAGCAAGGAGCCGTTCGATCCCGCGCTGCGCATGCACGCGCGCGTCAAGAAGGCGGCGCTCGACGCCGGGTTGATGTGCTACCCGATGGGCGGAACGATCGACGGCAAACGCGGCGACCACGTGCTGCTGGCACCGCCGTTCATCGTGAGCGACGCCGAGCTCGACTTGCTGCTCGAGCGGCTCACGGTCGGCATCGACACGGCGCTTGCGACTGCGGGTTTCTCATGAGCCGCCGCGCGCGGCTTGCATCGATGCAGCAACCGGGCTAGCTTTGCCGCCTCATCCGCATGACCCGAACCGATACGGAGACAAGACCATGCGCTTCAAACTCACCGTCGCTGCCGCCGCGTGTGCCGCGGCGCTTGCCACCGGGTACGCGCCTTCCGCGCCGGCCCAGCAACAGCGCTTCATCACGATCGGCACCGGCGGCGTGACCGGCGTCTACTACCCGGCCGGCGGTGCGATCTGCCGCATCGTCAACCGCGACCGCGCCAAACACGGCTTGCGCTGCTCGGTCGAATCCACCGGCGGCTCGGTGTTCAACGTCAACGCGCTGCGCAGCGGCGAGATCGAGTTCGGCGTCAGCCAGTCCGACGTGCAGTTCTACGCGATCAAGGGCCAACAGCAGTTCGCCAAGGACGGCGCGTTCAGCGACCTGCGCGCGGTGTTCGCGCTGCATCCGGAGCCGTTCACCGTGGTCGCGCGCAAGGAAGCCGGCGTGACGAAATTCGAGGACTTCAAGGGCAAGCGCTTCAACGTCGGCAATCCCGGCTCCGGCACGCGCGCTTCCATGGAGCAACTGCTGAACGCGATGGGGTGGAAGCCGTCGGACTTCGCGCTCGCCGCCGAGCTGCGGCCCGACGAGCACGGCCAGGCGCTGTGCGACGGCAAGATCGACGGCTTTTTCTACGGCGTCGGCCACCCGTCGGCCAACATCCAGGATCCGACGACGATCTGCGGCGCGAAGCTCGTCTCGCTGACCGGCCCCGCCGTCGACAAGCTCGTGAAAGAGAACCCGTTCTACGCGTACGCGACGATCCCGGGCGGCTTGTACCCGAACAATCCACAGGAAACGCGCACGTTCGGCGTGCAGGCCACGCTCGTGTCCTCGGCCAAAGTGCCGGCCGACGTCGTATACACGGTCGTGAAAAGCGTGTTCGACAACCTCGAGGAGTTCAAGAAGCTGCACCCGGCGCTGGCGGTACTGAAGCCCGAGGAAATGATCAAGAACGGACTGTCGGCGCCGTTGCACGACGGCGCGGTGCGTTACTACAAGGAAAAAGGTTGGATCAAGTGACGCATTCGTCCGTGAGCAAGCGGCGCAGCCGCGTGGCGAACGGACACGAATGCGTCATCCCGAGCGCAAGCGAGGGATCTCAAGCGCATCGAGCACCGGAGATCCCCCGTCACTGCGTTCCTCGGGATGACAGAAGGGGCTGCGCTTCTCGGGAGGACCGAGCGCGCTGCGTTCCTCGGGATGACCGCCGCAGCCGCGCGGCGCGGCGCGACCGGCGAATCTGAGCACGGCAACGGGCGGCGCCGCCGCCCGTTGTTTTTTGGGTCTGCGAAACCATGGCACAGATACCGAGTACGCTGGCGCAACTGGTGGCGGAGGCCGACACCGGCGGGCGCAGCGCGCGCGGCGCAGCGGGCGCGTTCGTGTTCGTGGTCGCGGTCGCGTGGTCGGTGTTCCAGCTCTGGTATGCGTCGCCGCTGCCGTTCGCGCTCGGCATCGGCGTGTTCAACGACACGGAGGCGCGCGCGATTCATCTCGGCACCGGGCTGCTGCTCGCGTTCCTCGCCTATCCGATCGGCCGCTTCGCCGCGCGCGATCGCATTCCGCTGTACGACTGGGTACTCGCCGCCGCCGGCGCCTTCGCCGGCGCGTACCTCTTTCTCTTCTACAACCAGATCGCGGCGCGACCCGGGCAGCCGTCGCCGCTCGATGTCGCCACCGCGGTCACCGGCCTCGTGCTGCTGTTCGAAGCGACGCGCCGCTCGGTCGGCCTGCCGATGGCGGTGCTGGCGGCCGTGTTCCTGTTCTACGTGTTCGCCGGCCCACTGATGCCGGACGTGATTGCGCACAAAGGCGCGTCGGTGCACCGGCTCGTCAGCCACATGTGGCTGACGACCGAAGGCGTGTACGGCATCGCGCTCGGCGTGTCCACCAGCTTCATCTTCGTGTACGTACTGTTCGGATCGTTGCTGGATCGCGCCGGCGCCGGCAACTACATGATGCAGGTGAGCTTCGCGTTGCTCGGCCATCTGCGCGGCGGGCCGGCCAAGGTGGCGGTGGTCTCATCGGGACTGAACGGCCTGATCTCCGGCTCCTCGGTCAGCAACGTCGTCTCCGGCGGCATCTTCACGATCCCGCTGATGAAGAAGGCCGGCTACGGCGGCGTGAAGGCCGGCGCGATCGAGACGATGAGTTCGGTCAACGGCCAGATCATGCCGCCGGTCATGGGCGCAGCGGCTTTCCTGATGGTCGAGTACGTCGGCATTCCGTACCAGGACATCGTCAAGCATGCGTTCCTGCCCGCGTTCATCTCGTACGTCGCGCTGTTCTACATCACGCATCTGGAAGCGCTGAAGCTCGGCATGCAGCCGATGATCGCGCGCGAACCGCGGCCGCTGGCGGAACGCGCGCGGCGCTGGGCGCTCGGCGTCTCCGGCACGCTGGCGGTGTGCGGCGCGATTTACTACGCGATCGAGGCCGCCAAGGCGCTGCTCGGCGCGGCCGCACCGTACGCGATCGCCGTCTTCGTGCTCGCGCTGTATCTCGCCAGCTGCTGGAGGGTCGCGCGCGTGCCCGATCTGCCGCCCGACATCGACGTCGAGCATCCGGTGCAGCCCGAGGCGTGGGCCACGGTGCAGGCCGGGCTGCATTACCTGATCCCGATCGGCACGCTGATCTGGTGCCTGATGATCGAGGACCTGTCGCCGGGGTTGTCGGCCTTTTACGCGGTCGCGGTGCTGCTGGCGCTGATGCTGACGCAACGCGCGCTGATCGGCTGGCTGCGCGGCGGCCGCGACGTCGGCGCGCAGCTGGCGCTCGGCGCGCGCGAGGTGGTCGCGGGGCTCGCCGACGGCGCGCGCAACATGATCGGCATCGCGGTAGCGACCGGCTGCGCCGGCATCATCGTCGGCTCGATCACGCTGACCGGGCTGGGCCTGCGCATGACCGATTTCGTCGAGTTCGTCTCGCTCGGCAA
>JAKANT010000082.1 GCA_021823635.1 Pseudomonadota bacterium | reverse complement strand
CCGATCTCACAACTGGACGCGAGCTTCGGTTTTTTCGCTTGGGAGGACTATCGCGAGGGAGTCGCGGCCTTTCTCGCCAAGCGACCGCCGAGCTTTCCCGGCAGATAGACGACGAAATGAAGAACGACAACCTGTACGCGCTGCTCGAAGCGCACTTCCCGCGTGACGCGAACGCCCCGTGCCTGGAGACGCACGACGGTCTCGTGTATTCGTGGCGCGATTTGCATTACGGCTCGGCGCGCATCGCCGGCTGGCTGCGCAGCTTGAACCTGGCGCCGGACGCCGACGGCTGCGCGCCGCGCGTGGCCGCCCAGGTGGACAAGTCCCCCGAGGCGTTGATGCTTTATCTGGCCACACTGCGGGCGGGCATGGTGTTCGTGCCGCTGAACACGGCCTACCAGCGCGCCGAACTGGACTACTTTCTGCGCGACGCCGCGCCGGCCGTGTTCGTGTGCACACCGCAGCGCGAACCCGAATTGCGGCCGCTGGCGCACGCGGCCGGTGTCGCGCACGTGGTGACGTTGGGCGACGACCGCAGCGGCAGCCTGCTGCAAGCCGCGGCGTCGCACGCCGACGGCTTTGCCACCGCGCCGCGCGCGGCGCACGACCTGGCGGCGATTTTGTACACGTCGGGCACGACCGGCCGCTCGAAGGGCGCGATGCTCTCGCACGGCAACCTCGCGGCCAACGCGCTGGTGCTCGACGAGTTCTGGGGCTTCAAGGAAGAACGCGAGGCGGGCGGCCACGACGTGCTGCTGCACGCGCTGCCGCTGTTTCACGTGCACGGTCTATTCGTGGCCTCGCATGCCGCGCTGCTGGCCGGCGCGCCGATGCTGTTTTTGCCGAAGTTCGACGCCCGCCGCGTGATGCAGCTGTTGCCGCGCGCCACCGTGTTCATGGGCGTGCCGACCTATTACACGCGGCTGCTCGCGGAGCCGGGTTTCGACCGTCACGTCTGCCGCAACATGCGTCTGTTCGTGTCGGGTTCCGCCCCGCTCGCGGCCGAGACGCACAGGGAGTTTCACCGCCGCACCGGACACGTGATCCTCGAGCGCTACGGCATGTCCGAAACCCTGATGCTGGTGTCGAACCCGTACTTCGGCATCGCCGCGCGCGACCGCATCGCCGGCACGGTCGGCGTGCCGCTGCCGGGCGTATCGGTGAGGGTGGTCAGCGACGACGGCGCGCTGTGCGCGGTGGGCGAGATCGGCCACGTGCAAGTCAAAGGGCCGAGCGTGTTCCGCGGCTACTGGCGCATGCCGGAGAAGACGGCCGAGGAGTTCACCGCCGACGGCTACTTCAAGACCGGCGACGTCGGCCACTTCGGCGGCACCGGCAAGCCGGACGGCTATCTGACGCTGGTGGGCCGCTCCAAGGATCTGATCATCTCCGGCGGCTACAACGTGTATCCGAAAGAGGTCGAGGGCTACATCGACGAGATGGACGGCGTGGCCGAGTCGGCCGTGATCGGCCTCCCGCATCCCGACTTCGGCGAGGCGGTGGCGGCGGTGGTGGTGGGCAAGCCGGGCGCAACGCTGCGTGAGGAACGCATCATCGCCCAGCTCAAGGAAAAGATCGCCAACTACAAGGTGCCGAAGCGCGTGTTCGTGGTGGACGATTTGCCGCGCAACGCGATGGGCAAAGTGCAGAAAAACGTGCTGCGCGAGCGCTACGGCAAGACCTTCGCCGCCTGATCCGACGCGGCGCGCGCCTACTCGGCGCTTTCGTCTTCGGCGTCGAGCGGCGCACCGCCGAGGCGCGGATTGGAAAGCGGGCTGCAGCGCCGGCACGGTAGGTCCAGTGCGGCGGCGCGCGCGGCGATCGTGCGCGCCACCTCCGGGTTCATCAGCGCGAACGGCGAACGCAGCGCGGCGGCATCCAACGTCGATTCGAGCGCGGACATGCTGGCCTCCTGGCTTCGCAACGGTGTCTCGATGATGGCGCCGGCGCGCGCGATGTTTGAATCGGGTTTTGCGCGCGAATCGCTGTCGGAAATCGGACTACAAAGTCGCGCGGGCGACGCGGCCGCTCATAGTCGGTCCAGGGCCGTCTGCAGGTCGCGCCACAGCACCTCGGCCGGCTCGCAGCCGACCGATAGCCGGACGAAGCCCTCCGGGACGGCGTCGCCCCAGCGCGCGCGCCGCTCGGCCGCGGTGTGCACGCCGCCGAAACTGGTGGCGGCGCGCACGAAGCGGCAACCGTCGATGAGCGCTTCGGCCGCATGGCGATCGGCGAGCGTGACCCCGATCAGCGAGCCAAAGCGGCGCATCTGCCGCTTGGCCAGCGCGTGCGCCGGGTGCGAAGGCAGCCCCGGGTAGCGCACGTCGCGCACGCGCGGGTGGGCGGCGAGCCGCTCGGCCAGCACCGCGGCGGTCGCGCACATACGCTCGAAACGCACCTCCAGCGTTTCCAGCCCGCGCAACACGAGCCAGGTCTCGAACGGACCGGGGATCGCGCCCGCCATCTTGCGCCAGTCGCGCAGCCGCGCCGCCAGCGCCCGATCGCGCGTGGCGACGTGGCCGAACAGCACGTCGGAATGGCCATTGACGGCCTTGGTGTCCGAACAGACGACCAGATCGGCGCCCAGGTCGAGCGGCTGCTGGCCGAGTGGCGTGAGCGTCGTGTTGTCCGCCACCACGATCGCCCCGGCGGCATGCGCGCGCGCGGCCACGCCGGCGATGTCGGCGAGATCGAGCCCCGGGTTGGACGGCGTCTCGATCCATACCAGCCGCGCGCCGTCGAGATCGGCCGCGGCGAGCTGGGCGGTGGGCACGGTGGCCACCGTCACCGCGAGCGGCCCAAGGAACTGCTCGGCCAGCGCGCGCGTCGTGTAGTAGCCGTCGGCGGGCAGCAGCACTCGATCGCCCGCGCGCAGCAGCGCGTAATAGACGGCGGCCACCGCCGCCATGCCGGAGGGGAAGACGACGACTTCGGCATCCTCGAGCGCGGCGAGCGCCTCTTCGAGCGCGCTCCAGGTCGGATTCGACCAGCGGCCATATTGATGGGCACCGGCGGGCTCACCCGCGAGCCGATACACGCTGGTCAGCACCAGCGGCGCAGTGAGCGCCTCGTTGGCGCGCGCGCCGTGCGACGCGTGGTGCAGGGCGCGCGCGAAACGTTCGTCCAGATCGTCCGCCATCGGCGGCGGCCTACCAGCGCGCCGGCGGCTTGCGGTTGATCGTGATCACGCGGTCGACCACGCTGACGTAGCCGCCGATCGTCAGGTCCTTGAAGATGCGGCTGATCATGTCGCGCGACGCGCCGACACGGTCGGCGATGTCCTGCTGCGTCATGCGCTCGGGGACCACCAGTTTGCCGTCCGGCTGCTCCTTGGCGAGCGACAGCAGCAGCCGTGCCACGCGTCCATACACGTCCATCAGCGCCAGATTCTTGACGTTGTCGGTGGCGATGCGCGCGCGGTCGATCAGCGTCGAGATCAGCGCCATCGCCACGTCCGGGTTGCGGGCGATCGCCTCGCGCAACGCCTCGCGCGTGACGACAGCGCAGGTGGTCGGCTCCAGCGTCATCACCGAGGCCGAGCGCGGGCGGCCGTCGAGCGACATCTCGCCGACGTAATCGCCAGGGCCGTGGATGTCGAGGATCATCTCGCGGCCGTCGTCGTCCGACACGTACACCTTTACTTTGCCGGAGAGAATCACGAACAGCGAGTCGCCGCGATCGCCCTCGTTGATGATCACGGTGTTTTTCGGAAAGCTGCGCGTCTGGCCACGCGTCGCCAGTTCACGCACCATCGGATCGCCGATGGCGCCGATCAACTGCTCGGGGGAGCTCAAGGTGCGCCTCTCAGGAAGTGATCTTTCGACGTGCCGCGTCGTGATTATGCGCGCCGCCGCCAGCGCCGCAATGCCGAATGTTCATTAGTGCCATGAGCGCGTGGTGCGAGAATCGCGCGCCCGCGGTGACGGCACGAGGAACAGGGATTGCAGCCGATCGAGGTCAAGCGTGCGAAGCGGATCACGGCCGCACGCTGGTGCGCGGTGGCGGCGTTTGCGCTGGCGGCGCTCGCCGCGCGGCCGGCGGTGCGCGTCGACCTCGCCCTGTTCGACGCCCAGGTGGCGGTGCTGCGCCGTGTGCTCGGCGCCGCCGGCGGCGATGACGTGGTGCTGGTCGGCATCGACGACGGGTCGCTTGCGGCCAGCGGAGAGCCGCTGCCGCTATCGCTGCTGCACGTACAACTGGGGCGCGCGCTGGAAGCGATTGCGCGCGCGGCGCCAAGGCTGACCGCGATCGACGTCGCCCTGCCGGCCGCCGCCGTCGAGTCGCTGCGTCCCGGTCACGACGCGGCGCTGATGCGCGGCCTCATCGCCGTGCGGGAGGCGGGCGCCGTGGTCGTCACGCTGAGCAGCGACGCTGCCGGCCGCGCCGGCACACCGTACGCGCCGTTCATCGCGGCGGCCGGCGAGGATGCGTTCGGCTTTGCGCTCTATCCGGTCGACGCCGACAACGTGGTACGCCGTTTCGATCCGGCGCGCACGGCGGGTGCGCCCAGCTTCCTCGGCCGAATCGCGGAACGTCTCGGCCGCGAACCGCAGGTGGCGCGCGCCGGTTTCATCGATTTCACGCGTGGCGCGCCGTTCCAATACGTTCCGCTGGGCGAAGCGGCGCGGCGCATCGACGATCACGAATTCCTGCGCGCGCACTTCGCCGGCAAAGTGGTGCTGATCGGCAGCGTACTGCCCTACATGGACCGCTTGCCGCAGCCGGTCAACCTCGCGGCCTGGGAGCCGCATGCGGCGGCACCCCCGGGCGTCGTGCTGAACGCCCAGGCGGTGCGCTCGATTCTCGGGCGCGGCCTGATTCACGAGGCCCCGGCCGCGTTGCCGCTGGCCATCGCCGGCGTGTTCGCGCTGCTGGCGCTGGTGCCGGCGCTCGTTTTGCGGTGGGCGGCGCTCGCGCTGGCGATCGCGCTGTCCTTCGCACTGGCCGCGGGCGTCCATGCCAACGGTATGTTCGTTCCGCTGGCAGCGGCGTGGATCGCGGGCGGCGCAGCGGTCTCACTGCGCACGTCCGCCGACGTGCTGCTGGCGCGCCAGGAACGGCGCCGGCTGACGCAGACCTTCGGCGGCTACGTCAGCCCGCAGTTGCTGCGCGCGATCCTGGACGGTCGCGTCGACGTCGCCGGCGGTCGGCGCGCGATGGCATTCCTGTTTGCCGACCTGCGCGGCTTCACCGGCTGGTCGGAGCGTACGCCGCCGGAGAAAGTGCTGGCGGTGCTGAACCGCTACTACGCCACCGTGACGCCGATCCTGCACCGGCACGGCGGCACGATCGACAACTTTCGCGGCGACGGCATCATGGTGATGTTCGGCGCTCCCGAGCCGCACCCGGCGCCGTGCGACGCGGCCTTCGCCGCCGCGCGCGAGATGATCGAGGCGGTGGCACGGCTCAATCGCGCCGAACTCGAGGGGCTCGGCGCGCCGCTGGCGGTGTCGATCGGGCTAGCCTACGGCGATGCGGTGTTCGGCGATCTCGGCTCGCCCGAGCGCAAGGATTTCACCGCCATCGGCGATGCGGTAAACGTCGCTGCGCGCCTGCAAGAGTTGGCGAAAACTTTCGGTTTTCCCGTGTTGATGACGGCGGACTTCGAGGCCCGGTTGGCGCCGCCGACGCGGCAGCGGTTCGCCGCCGAACCGCTCGGCGAGGCGCCGATCAAAGGACATTCGCCGGTGGCGATCGCCGGCTGGCCGCCGGCGGCCGCGCGTGCCGTCGAATATTCGGTCGCGCCCGGCGGCGCGCCGTCGTAACCTCGGCACAGTCATGGCGGGTGCGAGGATCGGCCGATGCGACAGGGACTGCGGTTGACTGTGGCGCTGTGCGTGCTCGGCGCGGCTGCGCAGGCGGCGATGGCGCAAGCGGCAGCCGTGGTGACCGAGGTGCGAGGTCACGGCACGCTCGCGCAGCGCGACGGGCGACGGCCGCTCGCACCACGCGCCGTGCTCGGGCCGGGTGATGCGGTGCTGTTGGCCGAAGGCGCGCGGGCGGCGGTCGCGGTGCTGGCCTCCGGGCATGTGTACGACGCGCATGGGCCGGGCGCCTTTCGCCTGCATGCGGGAGCGCTGCGCGCCGACGGCGGCGGGCGGGTCGAACGGCGCGAGATCGCCGCAGCGATTGCCGCGCTGGCGGTGGCGCCGGCGCGCAATGCACAGGCGACGGTCGTCATGCGCAGCGGCGAGCGCAATGACTTCGCCGTCCTCGCGCCGCTCGGGCGCCAGCTCGAGGCGGACGCTCGCGTGCTGCGCTGGCGGGCGGCCCACGCCGCAGGCGAGTGGACCTATCGGGTCGTGCTGTCCGACGACGATGGCGCCATCGTGTACGAGGCGACGACGCGCGCGACCGAGCTCCGCCTGCCGCCTGCGGTCGCGCTGGCGCGCGGCAAGCCCTATGTAGTCGAGGTATTCGCACACGGTCCGTTCGGGCGCGCCCTGGAGGCTGCCGGCGAATTCGTGCTGATCGACGAGGCGACGGAAGCGCGGATCGAACGGGCGCGAGCCGCCGTGGGCGACGATCCGAGCGCGCACGCCGTGCTCGCCGTCGCCTACGAATGGCATGGTCTGATGCAGGCCGCGGCGCGCGCCTGGGAGTCGCTGGGCGGGCGCTGAGCGGCGGCACCGCATTGCATCGGCGCGCTCGACCTGCCGTCGCGGGGGCGCGTCGTGCTTCGCCCTCAGTAGGAGCGCGCCGCCTTGAGCAGCATGTAGACGGCCAGCAGATACAGCAGCACCGCGAATACCCGCTTCAGCCGCCTGACGTCGAGCGCATGGGCGACGCGCGCTCCGAGCGGTGCCGTGAACACGCTCGCGATCACCACCGCGAACAGCGCCGGCAGGTAGACGAAGCCGGCGCTCGCCGCCGGCAGGCCCGGAACGCGCAGGCCGGCGACCACGTAGCCGGCGGTGCCGGCCGCGGCGATCGGAAAGCCCAGCGCCGCGGACGTCGCCACCGCGTTGTGGATGCGCACGTTGCACCAGACCATGAACGGCACCGAGATGAAGCCGCCGCCGGCGCCGACCAGGCTCGACAGGAAGCCGATCGCACTGCCGGCGCCGAACATGCCCCATGCGCCCGGCAACTCGCGATGCGGCGCCGGCTTGCGGTCGGACAGCATCTGCGTGGCGG
>JAKANT010000081.1 GCA_021823635.1 Pseudomonadota bacterium | reverse complement strand
CGATCTGGTGGACATGATCGCGCTCAGCAAGGCGCCGAAGAACATCACCTGCAACCAGACCGGCATGTGCTGCATCACGAGGGTGGGCAGGATCTTTTGCGGGTCGTCTTTGTGCAGCGACGCCGCCGCCTCCGGCATGATCAGAAAGGCCGACAGGCCGATGAACATCGGCACGAAGGCGAACGCCAGGTACGACAGCCCGCCGATGATCGGACCGCGCACGGCGGTGTCGACGTTGCGGGCCGACATCACGCGCTGGAAAACGTCCTGCTGCGGGATCGAGCCGATCATGATGGTGATCGCCGCCGACAGCCAGAACAGCCAGGCGTGCAGCGTCGGCTCGGGGAAGAAATTGAACATGTCCTTGCCGGCGGCGTAGTCGACCACGGGTGCCACCCCACCGGCGAGATGGGCGGCGAAAAACGCGATCAGCGTCAGCCCGACGACGATGATCAGCATCTGGAAGAAGTCGGTCAGCGCCACCGACCACATGCCGCCGAACACGGTGTACACGAGCACGACGGCGGTGCCGAGCGCCATGCCGGTGGCGACCGAGATCGTGCCTTGCGACAGCAGCGAGAACACCAGCCCGAGCGCGGTGACCTGCGCCGCGACCCAGCCGAGGTAGGAGACCATGATCACCGCCGCCGAGAAGATCTCCACCCCGCGCCCGTAGCGCTGGCGATAGAAGTCGCCGATCGTCAGCAGATTCAGCTTGTACAGCCGGGCCGCGAAGAACATGCCGACGAACACCAGGCACAGGCCGGCGCCGAACGGGTCTTCGACGGTCTTGGTCAGGCCGCCCTCGATGAACTTGGCCGGAATGCCGAGCACGGTCTCGGAGCCGAACCAGGTGGCGAAGGTCGTCGTCACCACCATGATGAGCGGTAGCGAACGGCCGGCGATCGCGTAGTCGGCGGTGTTTTTGACCCGCCGCGCCGCATACAGGCCGATGCCGATCGAAACCAGCAGGTACAGGACGATGAAGCCGATCAGCGTCATGGCGGGCTCCGGCGGCGCAAACGAGTGCGCGACGATAAAGCTAAGCGCGCTTCGGGCTCAACCGCCCGCGCCGGGTCGGGCCGCTGGCGATGCGTCGGCGCAACCGCCGCTACGGCCCGGCCTTGCCGTCGACCGGCGGGCGGCGGCGCGCGCGTTCGAGCAGCCAGGCGTCGGCGGTGCGCGCCAGCGGGGTGGCGAGCGCCTGCGGCTGCACGGTACCGGGCGCGGCGGGCAGCACCAGGTTGGCATTCCAGCTCTCTCCGGCGCGCATCGCGAGCGGCGCCGGCAGCCCGTCGACCAGGGCTTCGTCGATCCAGGGCGCGATCGCGCGCAGCGCCAACTTGACGCGCGGGTTGATCGTCGCCTCGGCCAGGCGGCCGCGCTGGCCCCAGCGCACGATCAGCGTGTTGCCGGTCGTACCGGGACCGATCTTGTCGGTGAACGCGACATCGCGCCGCGCGCCGTGGCGGTGAAACATCATGAACTCCTCGAACAGCATCGCGATGTCCTCGCGCGTCGTCGAGTAGCTGTATTCGTCGGTCGCGCGGTCGGCGGCGAAGAAGCCCGCCACCTGCTGCGGCGTGTACGCGCGCTGTGTGGCGTCGGCGGTCGCACCGAAGAACTTGACCTGCGCCAGGGCGCGCATGACCTGCGAGGTCAGCGGCAGTTGCTGGTCAAGCATGTCCGACGGCAGCTGCCGCAGCGCGTAGCGCGGGCCGAGGTTGTCCCAGACTGTGAGCGCGGGGTTCAATGCGCCACGCACCGCGGGCGGGAGGAAGTCGCCGGCGTGCGCCAGTTCGTGGTACAGCAGCCAGCCGGCCTCGAACACCAGATAGTCGAGCGAGCGCGACAGGCGCGAGGTCGGGGGAAAGAAAAGGAACGCATTGCTGTTGTTCACGACGTAGCGCCACAGCCCCGAGTAGGCGAGATCGCGGTCGAAGTCGGAGCGGAAATCCGGCGCCTCGTTGATCGTGTCGCGCTGCTCGGGCGTGAGCCAAAAGTTGTCGGCGTCCAGATAGATCGCGCCGGTCAGGCCGTAATAGAACGAGGGTCGGACCTGCGCACCGATCACGATCGCGGTGACGCCATTGAGCAGTCGGCGCACGTCGGCCATGTCGGCGCGGGCGACGAACTGCTCGAACACCTCACCCATCCAGTCGTGCGACACCAGCACGCGCTCCATGATCTGCGCCACGGTCGGCTCCGCACCGCCGGTGTCCTGGTGCAGGAACGGCAGAGTGGCGAGCGAGCAGGTGTTCTTGCCAGCGCCCTGCCATTGCAGTTGCGCGTCGTACACGCAGCGGGCCAGCGCGTTCGCATAGCGGCCGGTCGCCCGGTACGGGTGCACGCGTGCCACGTGGGCGCCGCGAAACGCGTAGGCGTTGTCGGCCGGCGCCTGCGCGTGGTCTTCGACCAGCACCAGCACGTCGTCGCTGTCGGTGGCGCCGTCGCTGGTGCGCACGGTGACCCGGAAGCGCAGCAGCGTATCGCGCTCGACCTGTGGCGCCGTGAACAGCACGCGGTTCGGATCCGACGCATCGAGCGTCACCGCCGGCCCTTCGAGCTGCTGCCAACTCAGCGTGTCGCCGGGCGCGGCTGCCGGCCAGGCGCGCAACGAGACCTTGCCGCCTTCGCGCACCGCGTGGTCGGCGCGCGCGGTGATGCGCGAAGGCAGCGCCGGCTGCGTGGCAACGACAGTGACGGTCGCGCTGCGCGCGGCGCCGAGCTCGTCGCGGAAGTCCACACGGAACGCATAGGTGCCGGCTGCCGGCGGCTCGAGGCTGATCGCCTGCGAGCGCGCGGCGAGCATGTTGCGGGCCGGATCGAGTGGCGGGCCGCCGGTCTGCGTCCACACGACATCGGTCAATGCGCCGCGGCAACCGGCGATCGCCGCGCCTGCCGCTTTGCCGACCGCGACCGTGGCATCGGCCACCACGGTGAACGCCTCGCCAGGCTGTGTGCAGGTGACCGCCGGCGCCGGGCCGGCAAGCGGCGGCCCTGCCGAGCCGCCGCCGCAGCCGGCGATCGCCAGGGCGACGAGCACGGCGGCGCATTCACGCAGGAAACCGGGGTTGCCGTTCATCGCCTCTCCGAGGTCAGCGCGTCTGTGCGCGGCATGCTTGTCGTGCCTGCGGACCGCGTCAAGCGAACGTTCCGACTAACCCGTGTCGCGGCCCGGGAGCGGAAAGCCGAGGAAGACCCAGGCGAGCATCAGCGCGATGGCCGCGAGGCTGGTCACCGCGATCAGCAGCAGCCGGTTGCGGCGCGCCGTCTCTCGCCGCAGCGCCCGCAGCTCGCGCAGCGTCTGTTCGTGGTGCGAACGGTCGATCAGCGCTTGATGCACGAGGCGCGGCAACTGAGGCAGCAGCCGGCTCCACTGCGCGGCTTCGTAACGCAGTCGCTCCTCCAGCCCCCGCAATCCCGCCTGCTCCTGCATCCAGCGCTCCAGGAACGGCTTGGCGGTCTTCCACAGGTCGAGCTCAGGGTTCAGTTGCCGGCCCAATCCTTCGATCGCCAGCAGCGTCTTTTGCAGCAGCACGAGCTGGGGCTGCACCTCGACGTTGAAGCGGCGCGACGTTTCGAACAGCCGCAGCAGCACCTGCGCGAACGAGATGTCCTTCAGCGGGCGGTCGAAGATCGGCTCGCACACCGCGCGGATCGCGCTTTCCAGTTCGTCGACGCGCGTGGCCGGCGGCACCCAGCCGGATTCGACGTGCAGTTCGGCCACCCGCTTGTAGTCGCGGCGAAAGAAGGCGAGGAAGTTCTGCGCCAGGTAGTTTTTGTCGTTGTCCGACAGCGTGCCGACGATGCCGAAGTCGAGCGCGATCCAGCGGCCAAAGTCCTCGCCGCTGTCGCCGACATAGATGTTGCCCGGGTGCATGTCGGCGTGGAAAAAGCCGTCGCGCAGCGCCTGCGTGAAGAACACCTCGACGGCGTTGGCCGAAAGCTGCTTGATGTCGATGCCGGCGGCGCGCAGGCGCTCGACCTGGTTGACCGGGATGCCGCGCATGCGCTCCATCACCAGCACGTTCTCGCGGCAGAAATCCCAGTACATCTCCGGCACGCGCAGCAGCCGGGAGCCGGCGAAATTGCGCCGCAGCTGCGATGCGTTGGCCGCTTCCCGCATCAGGTCGAGCTCGTCATGCAGGATCTTGTCGAATTCCGCCACCACCGCGCGCGGCCGCAGCCGGCGCCCGTCGCGCCACAGCCGCTCGACCAGCGCCGCTGCGGTCTGCATCAGCGCGAGGTCCTTCTCGATGGCCGCCCGCATGCCCGGGCGCAGCACCTTGACCGCCACTTCCTTGCCGGCGGCGGCGCCGAAGGACGGGTCGTCCTTCATCACCGCCAGATGCACCTGCGCGATCGAGGCGCTCGCCACCGGCTCGCGCTCGAAGTGCGCGAACACGCTGTCGATCGGGCGTCCCAGCCCGCGCTCGATCTCCGCGACCGCGAGCGCGGAGTCGAACGGCGGCACCCGATCCTGCAGCTTGGCCAGTTGGTCGGCGATGTCCGCCGGCAGCAGGTCGCGCCGGGTCGACAGTGCCTGCCCGAACTTCACGAAAATGGGCCCCAGGTCCTCCAGCGCGCGCCGCAGCCGCACCGCGCGCGGCTCGGCGAAGCGCCGGCCGAAGGACAGCGCGCGCAACAGCCGTTGCAGTCCCGGGCTCTTCAACCCGGCGAAAACGACTTCGTGCAGCCCGAAGCGGTAGACGGTGACGAAGATGCGCGCCAGACGCAGCAGCTGCAGCATCACGCAGCTCCCTCATGCACGCACGGCCGATCCGCCGCGCGACGCCACGCCTGCGCCTTCACCGCCGCTCCAACCGCTCGATGCGCTTTGCCAGACGCTCGACGTCGTCGCGCAACTCGGTCACCGCCCGTGCGAATCGCTCCACCTCGGCGCGCGCTGCGAGCAGCGGGTTCTCGGCGACGAAGTAATCGGCGGTGGTCGCGGCCAGCCGCTCCCCGGCCTGCCTGATCTGCTCGGCCAGCGCGCGCAGGAAACCGACGATGCGCACCGCGGCGGCGTCGCCGACGAAGCGCGACAGCTCTTCTTCCGGCTCGGGCTTGAGGTTCTCGAGCACGACGCCGAGCGCCTGCGCGAACTCGGCGTCGCCGCTCAGCCGCAGGTTGCGTCTCAGAATCTGCGGATCGAACGCCGCCAGCGGCAGTTGCGTGCTGTCGACTTCGATGCGCACGGCAGGCTCGCCGCTGCCGGCGACGAACGTCCCGCCTTCGCCGATGCCCAGCAGCAGCGCGAACGGCGGCACCTCGATGCGCGCCACACGGCCGGCGAAGGGCGCCAGCTTCGCGCGCGCCCACGCCTCGCGAGCGAGCAGGCGGTTGAGCACGGCGACGGCGGCTTCGGTGGCGATTCGGTCGAGCACGGCGCGGTTTCGACGAGACGAAACGGCGCGCATTGTCGCAAACCGGACGCTGCGCGCAGCTCCGAGCGTCGGACCGCGGTCGGCCCCCGTGCCGGTTCACGTCGTCACTGCGCGGCCGCGGTCTCGCTCGTGGTCATACCGGTCGCCGCCGGCGCGACCGGTTCGTGCGGGATGCGATAACCTGGCCCGTGCAGCACCGCCATCAGCCGCACCTGGAACTCGTCGCGCGTCAGCACGTAGCGGTTCAGGCGCGCCACACCGCCTTCGGCCAGAGGAAAGTCCTGCTCGCCGAGCAGATGCAAGCCGAGTTTCGCCAGCAGCCGGTTGCTCGCGACGTTGCGCGCCGAGGCGTCGATCGCCACCGCCTCGCGCTCCAGGTTTTCAAAGCAGAACCACAGCCCGAAGTACGTCAGTTCGGTCGCGTAACCGCGGCTCCACACCTCGGGTGCAATGAGCATGCCGACTTCGGCCACGCCCGGCCGCCGGCGCGACAGCCGCGCCTCCACCCGCGCCAGCGTCGCGCCGGTCTGCTTGCACTCCGCGAAGTAGTTGAAGCCGATACCGGCTTGCCAGGCGGCGATCGCGGCGTCGATGAAGAGCTTGGCCTGCAATGGGATCTGCGGCTGGCGCCACAGCACGTGCTCGTTGAAGCGTGGGTCGCGCGACCACTGCCAGATGACGTCGGCGTGCCGGTCTTCGACCGGCACCAGACGTAGGCGCGGCGTTTCGTAAGGAAAGGCCAGCGGGAAACGCAACGGGGCGACGGCGTGCAGGAGACCGCGCGCAGTCTAAGGTTCCCGCTTCGGATGTCCGGTCCGTGCTGGTCCCGGCAATGCGCGATACGGCGTCGCGCAGGCCCCACCGTTCGAGGCCGCCTGGCCCCGAGCGGTGGAGTGAGTAGAAGGGCCTACCCCAGCTGCTGGATGCCGGCGAGCAACCAGCCGGTCTTGCCATCCACCGGCTTGGTGAGGTTCCAGACTTCGTCGACCTGCTCGAGTTCGCCATCGACGCGCAGCGTGCCGGTGAAGCGCACGCTGGCGACGTGCTCCTGCGCGGTCGTCTCGATGCCGAGCAGCGCCGCGTCCAGCGTCACGACCTCGGTGCGGGTCGGCGCGCCGCGCGCGTTCAGTTCGTGCGTGAGCGCGACGAACATCTCGTGCGTCGTGAATTCCTCGAGCTCGGCGAGATTGCCGCGATCCCACGCCGCCTGCAATCTGGCGAAGTAGCCCTTCGCGTTCTGCAGGAAGGCCTCGGTATCGAAACCGGCCGGGACGCCCCATGGTTGCGCGGGATTCGCGGCGCCGCCACGCAGGAACTCGTCCATGGCCGATCCAGGCCGAACGCCGGCCGCGGGCTCGCGCGCCGAGCGCTGCACCGGCGGCGGCACGGGTGCCGGCTGCGTCTCGGGCGCATACATGCCGCCGTTGCCGGAGCCGATGCCGCCGTAGGCCGGCTGCGGTGCGCCGCCCCGCATCCGACGCAGCACGAAAGCGATCAACGCCAGCACGACGAACGCAATCAGCGCCGCCATCAGGATCGCGGTGAGCGTCTCGCTGAAACCGAAATACGACGCCAACGCCGCCAGTCCGAGCCCGGCGGCCAGTCCGATCAGCGCGCCCTTCAACGGGTTGGGCCGCGGAGCCGCTGGCGCGGCCGCCCCGGCTACCCCCACATCCGTGCGGCGGGCACATGGGTCACCAGGCGCGGGAGTCTGCCGGAGGGCCTCTCCGCCGAGGCCCGCGACGCGGATGAGCTG
>JAKANT010000080.1 GCA_021823635.1 Pseudomonadota bacterium | reverse complement strand
GCCAGTTTCATCTGCAGGCGCTCGGCCGCAAGTTGGATCGGCGTCAGCGGGTTCTTGATCTCGTGCGCCAGCCGCCGCGCCACCTCGCCCCAGGCGAGCGCTCGCTGCGCCGAGATCACCTGCGTGATGTCGTCGAACACGACGACGTATCCGGGCCCGTCGTCCAGCGGCAGCCGCGAGCCGCGCGCCAACAGTGCCAGCGGCTCCGCATCCGGCGGGCTGCCGACGCGCCTGATCTCCATCTGCTGCTGCCACGAATCCTTGGGCGTGGCGGCGAGCAATTGATCGGCGAAGCAGCTCGCCACCTGCGCCGCCATCGCCGGCACGATCTCGGCAAACGGTCGCCCGACGTGCGGGGCGAGCGGCACACCGAGGATGCGGCTGGCGCCGTAGTTGGCGGTCACCAGGCGATAGTCGCGGTCCAGCACGATCACGCCGGCCGAAAGATTCGTCAGCACGCGCTCCAGATACGCGCGGGCGTTCTCCAGTTCGCGCGAGCGCGCCTCCACCGCATCGCGCGCCTCGGCCAGTTGCCGCGTCATCGCGTTGAACGACTGCGTCAATAGGTTCAACTCGTCGTTGCCGCGGAATTCGCGCACCGGCCGGAAATTGCCCTCGGCCACCGCCTTCGTGCCTTCGGCCACCTGCAGCAGCGGCGCCGTCAGCGACGCCGCCAAAAGCACGCCGGTGGCCACCGCGGCGAAGACCGCCAGCAGCAGCGTCAACGTCAGCGTAGCGGTGTAGATCCTCTGCAGCCCGCGGCGCGCCAGCGACAGCTCCTGGTACTCGCGGTAGCCGGTCTGCAGCGCCTCGGCGTTGGCCGCCACCGATGGCGGCACGCGCTGGATCACCTGCAGCAACCGCGCCTCGGTACGCGCCGGCGTCGCCTCACCGGCGGCCATCGACGGCGGCGGAATCGGCACGATCGCGCGCGTGCGCAGGCCGACGCGCGCGTCGAGGGCGAGCGGATCGCCCTCGACCTTGGTGAAGCCGCGCTGTGTTCGCGCCTGCCGCAGTTCGGCGGCGGCGGGCAGCTCCGGCACCAGGTCGGCGGCGGCGCTGCGCGCCACGCCGATCGGCCGGCCGCTGGCGGACACGACCAGCACTTCGTCGAGCGCGGCGCGTTCGCGCAGCCGCTCCAGCTGCGCCACCTGCTGCGCCTCCGGCAAGTCGGCCAGCTCCAGCGCCAGCGCGCGCGCCTTGGCCGTCACGTCGGCGAGCTGCGCCTCCAGTGTCGAGCGCCCCAGCGCCAGCCCCGATTCGAGCGCACGTTCGACGCGAACGTCGAACCACGATTCGATCGAACGCTGCAGGAACTGCACCGACACCACGTAGATGAGCAGACCGGGCACGACCCCCATCAGCGCGAAGGCCAGCGCAAAGCGCGCCATCAAGCGCGCGCCGAAGCGGCGCGCGCGCCAGCGCTTGACCAGACGCGCCACCAGCAGCACGACCAGCACCAGCAGCGCCAGCGCCAGCGCGCCGTTGATCGCCAGCAGCAGCGGATAGTTGCGCTCGAACGCCTGCGTGTTGGCGCTGGAGGACGCGAGCAGGAATAGCAGCACGCCGCCCAGCGCGAGCGCGGTCAGCAGGCCGTAGCGAAGAGTGCGCGAGATGGCGGGGGCAGCCACGATGCGTCAGGGCGCGCGCAGCAGGCGCGCCGCATCACTTGGCCAAGTCGGCCGACACCTGCACATTGCGCCAGTCCGACGCCAATGTCCAGTCGCGGTTGGTCAGCGCGTTGATCTGGAACGGCCGCGGCAGCTGCGAGGTGTCCAGCCGCATCCGCACCTGGGCCTTGTAGTCGTCGTCGGCGCGGATTACGCCGCGCTCGGCGACGCGCCAGGCGCGCACCCGACGCAACACGGCGAGCGCATCGGCGAGCGAATCGAACGATTGCGCCAGCGCGCCCGTCGCCAAGCGGTACTGGCGCGTCAGCGGACTGTAGGTGAGACGATAGGTGCGCGCCGCCGCGACCAGCTTCTTGTCGAACCAGTACCAGCGCGTCTTGTAAAGCTCGAACTCGACGACGAAATACAGCGCGATGCCACGCCTGACCGCGTCTTCGAGCACCGGCGGCAACTCGAAGTCGAACGCCGCGTCCAGCGTCAGGGCGCCGTCGCCGTCGGCCGCCAGCGACAGTTCGGCGGCCTTGACCGTGATGCGGTCGGCCGCCATGGCCGGCGCGGCGAGCGCCGCCGCGCCGGCCAGCACGAGGCCCGAGCACCCGGCGACGAGCCGGCGCACCAAGCGTCGCCACCACCGCCGCGACGCGGCGCCGATGCCTTCGATGGGACGAGCCGCGCACGACATGGAATCGAGCTAGCGTTTTTCGAACAGCGCGTAGAAGAATCCGTCGTGCACGGTCGGCGCCGCGTCAGGCGCTAAACGAGCCGCCGTCGTCACCGGCGCTGGTAGCAACTGCAGCGTCGCAGCGTCGCGGCCCGGCAGCGCAACGGGCACCGCGTCGGCCCAGCGCTGCAGCATCCGCGCCGCCTGCTGCGCCCCTTCTTCGGGAAATAGCGAACAAACGACGAAAAGCAATCTACCAGCGGGTGCCAGCAGCGGCCACAAGGCGTCCAGCATCCGGCTCTGGATCGTTGCTAATTGCGCAACATCGCTTCCCCTGCGCAACCATGGGATGTCCGGATGGCGGCGAACGATGCCCGAGGCCGTACACGGCGCATCAAGCAGGATACGGTCGTAGGGTCCGCCTCGGTGCCATTCGGCGGGCCGGCATGCATCGCCGACGATCACGCGCACCCGTTCGCCCGCCAGGCCGAGCCGCTGCAGGTCGGCGCCGATGCGCGCAGCGCGCGCCGGGTCGATCTCCAGCGCGTCGATCGCGGCGTCCGACAGTTCGGCCAGGTGCGCGGTCTTGCCGCCCGGCGCGGCGCAGGCGTCCAGCACCCGCATGCCCGTCGCTGCCTGTAGCCAAGGCGCGGCCAGTTGCGCGCCGGCGTCCTGCACCGACACCTCGCCGCCGGAGAAGCCCGGGATCTCGTGCACCGGGCGCGGCGTGCGCAACCACACGGCCTGCGCGCCCACCTGTTCGGCGTCGATCGATTCGCGCCGCAGGCGTTCGAGATATGCGGCGACCGAGACACGGCGCGCGTTCACACGCAGCACGAGCGGCGGCGCCTCACGCTGGGCCTGCAGGATCGTCCGCCAGTGATCCGGATACGCGGTGCGCAGCCGGTCGATCCACCAGCGCGGCGCGTTGAAGCGCACCGTGTCGTCGCGCTCGGCGTCGGCGCGCAAGGTCTCGGCGCGGCGCAGATAGTTGCGCAGGCAGGCGTTGATGAATGCGGCCGCGCCACGGGCGGCCGGCTCGGCGCGCGCGGCCGATACGGCCTGGTCGACGACCGCGAACGGCGGATGCCGGGCGGCGATCAGTTGCGACAGCCCCATGGCGAGCAGCGCCGCGATCGGCGGCGCCGGCGGCTTTGCCGCGAGGCGCGCGATCAGCGCGTCGAGCAGCGCCAGGTGACGCGCCGCCGTGTAGACGATGTCCTTCGCGGCGGCCGCCGCACGCGGGTGCGCGGCGTCGCGCGCCGCGAACTCGAGCGCGCGGTCCAGCGAGCGACCGCCGCGAAACTCGGTCCAGGCCGCGGCCGCCAGGCGCAAGGCCTCCGCCAACGGCGGGCTGCTGGCGCGATCGCGGGCCACGTCTCAGGCCGGCAAATCGAAGCGGCGGCCGACCTCGAGCCGGGTGCCGGCGACGAACTCGGCCGCGCGCAGCCGCTTGCCGCCGGCGCGTTGCAGTTCGGTGACCACGAGGTCACCGTCGCCGCACGCGATACGCACACCGGCCGCATCGGCCGCGACCAGGGTGCCGGGCGGTGCGCCGCCGCCGGGTGCCGCGTGCGCACGCCACAGCTTCAACTCCAGTGCGCCCAGGCGCGCGCACGCCACCGGAAACGGATCGAACGCGCGCACCTTGCATGCCAGGTCCGCCGCCGCGGCACGCCAGTCGAGCAAGGCTTCGCGCTTCTCCAGCTTGTGCGCATAGGTCACGCCTTGCGACGGCTGCGGCGTGGCGTGCAGGCGGCCGGCGCGCGCGGCGTGCAACGCTTCGACGACGAGCCGCGCGCCCAGCCGCGCCAGTTTTTCCGTCAGGCTCGCCGTCGTGTCCTCCGACGCGATCGGCAGGGCTTCGGCCATCAGCATCGGGCCGGTGTCCAGCCCGGCGTCCATCTGCATGATCGTGATGCCGGTCTGTGCGTCGCCCGCTTCGATCGCACGCGCCACCGGCGCCGCCCCGCGCCAGCGCGGCAGAAGCGAGGCGTGGATGTTGATCGCGGTGATGCGGCCGCAGCCGGCGTCCGGCAAGCCGCGCGGCAGCTCCAGCACCGAAGGCGGCAGGATCAGGCCGTAAGCGGCGACCACCAGCACGTCGGCATCGGCCTCGCGCAGAGCCGCGTGCGCCGCGGCGGCGGCGTGCGGATCGCGTTTGGCGCTGAAAGTCAGAGGCGTGTGCACGCGCAGCCCGCGCGCCAGCGCAAGCCGCTTGACCGGGCTGGCCGTGAGCGTCATGCCACGGCCGGCAGGCCGGTCGGGCTGCGACAGCACCAGCGCGACCTCGAAGCCGGCATCGACGAGGGCGGCCAGCGCGACCGCGGCGAACTCGGGTGTGCCGGCGAACACGACGCGCATCGCGTCCATTGTAGATGGCGTCGTTGACGGGCGCGGCACCGCGGCCGCGGCCGTCACATCTGCCGGAAGTACGCGGCGTACTGGCGCGCCACCGGCAGCTCGCGCGCGCAATGGCGCAGCCGCACGTGCAGCCTGCCGGTCAGATCGCGCCGCACGCCGAGGACCGCCTCCAGATTGACGATCACCGAGCGGTGTATCTGCATGAACTGCTGCGGGTCGAGGCGCGCTGCCAGGTCGGCGAGCGGCGTGCGGATCAGCGCCTCGCGCAGCGCGTCGCCGTCGCGTACGAACACGCAGCTGTATTTGTCGTCGGCTCGGATGTAAATCACGTCGGCCACCGGGATCTGCTCGACCAGGTCATCGCCGCCGCTGCGGCGCGAGGCGCGGATCCAGCGCAGGTAGCGCGGCGGCTCCGGCAGGTGGCGCGCAAGCTGCTGCAGCAGGTTCTCGACGTGTGGCGGCGGTGCGTTGGCGGCAAGCGCGCGCTTCAGTCTCTCAACGGTCCGCGCCAGGCGTTCGTCGCTCACGGGTTTGAGCAGGTAGTCGACCGCCTCGCTTTCGAAAGCGCTGACCGCGTACTGATCGTACGCGGTGACGAACACGAGGTGCGGACGCGTCTCGCCGTCCCGCAACTGCGCTGCCACTTCGATGCCGGAGGCGCCCGGCATGCGGATGTCGAGGAAGGCCACATCGGGCCGCTGCTGCAGCGCCTGCGCGGCCGCGATACCGTCGCCCGCGACCGCGACGATGCGCAGCTCGGGCCATAGCGCGGCCAGGCGCTGCCGCAGGTACTCGGCCAGATGCGGCTCGTCTTCGGCGATCACCGCAGTGGGCATCTCGAACTCTCCGCGCGCTCGCGTTCCTCCGGCGGCAGCGGCAGCCACAGCCGCACGCGCGTCCCGGGTCGCGCGTCTTCGATCGTCAACCCGGCCGCGCTGCCGTAAAGCGTCGCGAGGCGCTCACGCAGGTTGGCGAGCCCCACGCCTTGCCTTGCACGCGCCGCATCGAAGCCGACGCCGTCGTCTTCGACACAAATCTCCAGCCTCGCCTCCCGTGCCGTGGCCGCTACCAGCAGCCGCCCGCCCCCGACCTTCGGCTCCAGCCCGTGCAGGATGGCATTCTCCACCAAAGGCTGCAGCAACAGCGGCGGCACGGGACACTGCCGCAGCGGCGGCTGCACGCGGATTTCGTAGCGCATCCGGCCGACCATGCGCAGCGACATGATGTCCAGGTACGCGCGCAGCTGTTCGATTTCCTGTCCCAACGTGGTCTGCGCGGCACGGCTCGCCGATAGCGAGCCGCGCAGCAGGTCGATCAACCGCTCGAGCATCGCCTTGGCCTGCTGCGGCTGCGGCTCGATCAGACCGACGACGTTGGCCAGCGTGTTGAACAGAAAGTGCGGCTCGATCTGCGCCTGCAGGCCGCGCAATTGCGCCAGCAGCGCCGCGCGTTCGGCGCGCTCGGCGCGCACCCGTTCCGCTTCGCGTTGTCGCTGCGCCTCGGCCAGCCGCATTTGATGCGCGGAGACGCGCCACCAGATTAGGCTGAACAGCGCCCAGATCAGCAGCGCACCCCCGACGAAACGGCCCGAGGCCCATGCGAAACCGTCCCGTACCCCCAGCGGGCCGAGCAGCAGATGGGCGGCGCCGAAGCCAAGCGCGACACCGAGCAGCGGCAGCAAAGAGAAGAAGAGCGCACGCCGGCTCGGGCTCCAGGCGTCGATCCGGGCCGCCCCGAGCACCGCGCCGGAAAGCGCGAACAGCGCATGGATCGCGTAACCGATGCACAGCGCGATGACGGCGTTCGGTCCGAGCGCCCGCAGCGGATCGACGCGCCCGCCGGAAAGGACCCACGTGACGGCGGTCAGAAGCGCCGCGAACGACAGGCTGAAAACCAGCGTGACGACCGCATGCGCCCACCACGGCGCCGCCTCCGATGCGGCCATCGAGGAGGAAAACCAACTGTCCCAAGCGCGGCGCAGCGCGGCCCGCGGATCCCGGCCGCGCGCCGCGTCGCCATCGGAGAGTGTGCCCGCCATGTCCTGACCGCCCGCCGTTCAGCGTCCGGCAGTTTGCGCCGGGGTCGCCGGCCGTGCCGGCGCCTTGCGACGAGCGGCGCCGCGGCGGCGTCAATCGACGCCGCGCCGGCGCGAAGCGTTCCTCAGGCGGCCCGCTTCTTGCGCTTCTTCAGCTTGGTCTTGATGCGTTCCTGCTTGAGCGGCGACAGGTATTCGACGAACACCTTGCCCAGCAGATGGTCCATCTCGTGCTGCACGCACACCGCGAGCAGGCCGTCGCAGTCCAGCTCGAAGGGCTTGCCCTCGACGTCCTGCGCCCGCACTTTCACGCGCGCCGGCCTCCGTACTTCGTCGTAGATGCCCGGCACCGACAGACAGCCTTCCTCGCACAGCGCGGTTTCCTCGGACGCCCACACGATCTCGGGGTTGACGAACACGCGCAACTGATCCTTCGTCTCCGAGACGTCGATCACGATCACGCGCTCATGCACGTCGACCTGGGTG
>JAKANT010000079.1 GCA_021823635.1 Pseudomonadota bacterium | reverse complement strand
CGTGACCGGCTGCGACGCCAACGTCTACCCGCCGATGAGCGAGCAACTCGCCGCGGCCGGCATCGAGCCGATCGAAGGCTTCGGCGCCGAGCAGCTGGCGGTCAGGCCCGATCTGTTCGTGGTCGGGAACGTGGTGTCGCGCGGCAACCCGTTGATGGAAGCGATCCTCGATGCCGGGGCGCGGTTCGTGTCCGGGCCGCAATGGGTCGGCGACCAACTGCTGCGCGACCGCTGGGTGCTGGCGGTCGCCGGCACGCACGGCAAGACGACCACGGCGTCGATGCTGGCATGGATTCTGGAATACGCGGGGCACGCACCGGGCTTCCTGATCGGCGGCGTGCCGCGCAACTTCGGCGTCTCGGCGCGCGCCGGCGGCTCGCGCCTGTTCGTCATCGAGGCCGACGAGTACGACACCGCATTTTTCGACAAGCGCTCCAAGTTCGTCCATTACCTGCCGCGCACCGCGGTGTTGAACAATCTCGAGTACGACCACGCCGACATCTTCGCCGACCTGGCCGCGATCGAGACGCAGTTCCATCATTTGGTGCGCACGGTGCCGCGCTCGGGCCGGCTGATCGTCAACGGCCGCGACGAAGCGCTGGCGCGCGTGCTGGCGCGCGGCTGCTGGTCGGAGGTCGAGCGTTTCGACGTCGGCGACGGCTGGCACGCCGAGGCGATCGATGAAGGGACCGAGCACCGTTTCGACGTGCTGTTCGGCGGCACGAACTTCGGCCGCCTGACGCTGCCGGCCGCCGGCGCGTTCAATCGCAGCAACGCGCTGGCGGCGATCGCCGCCGCCCGCCATGCCGGTGTGGCGCCGGCGGTCGCGCTGGAGGCGCTGGCGTGTTTCGCCGGCGTCAAGCGCCGGCTCGAGGAGCGCGGCCGCTGCGGCGGCGTGACCGTGTACGACGACTTCGCGCACCATCCGACCGCGATCGCGGCCACGATCGCCGGCTTGCGGCGGCGGCTGGCGCCGCACGAGCGCATCCTCGCCGTGCTCGAGCCGCGCTCCAACACCATGAAGCTCGGCGCGTTGAAGGCGCAGTTGCCGGATGCGCTGCGCGACGCGGACCTCGTGTTCTGTTACGGCGCGCGCACGGGCGCCGACGCGCTGCCCTGGGATCCGGCGCAGGCGCTGGCGCCGCTCGGTGAGCGCGCGGCGTGTTTCGACCGCCTCGAGGCGCTGATCGACGCGATCGTCGCCGCCGCCCGCGCCGGCGACCACGTGCTGGTGATGAGCAACGGCGGATTCGGCGGCGTGCACGGCAAGCTGCTCGCCGCCCTGTCGGCGCGCCAACCGCGGGCGAGGGCGGCGTGATCCTGTATCTGCACGGCTTTCGCTCCTCGCCGGCCTCGCGCAAGGCGACGTACCTGCGAGCGCGCCTGCGCGAACGGGGCTTGGAGGCCGATTACGTCTGTCCGCAGCTGCCGGCGTGCCCGCGCGCGGCGGCCGAAGTGGCGCTCGCGGCCGCGCAACTGGAGTCGCCGGACAAGCTGGCGGTGATCGGATCGTCGCTCGGCGGTTATTACGCGACCTGGCTGGCGGAGCGGCTCGGTTGCCGCGCGGTGCTGCTGAATCCGGCGATCACGCCGTACGAAGACCTGAAGGCCTATCTCGGCACGCAGACCGTGTATCACTCGAGCGCGACGATCGACATGAAACCCGAATATCTCGATCAATTGCGCGCGCTCGATACGCCGACGATCACGCGGCCGCAGCGCTACTTCCTGATCGCCGCCACCGGCGACCGGCTGATCGATTGGCGCACGATGACGGCCAAGTACGCCGGCTGCCGCACGCGGGTGATCGAAGGCTCCGATCACGAGCTGTCCGATTTCGCGCAGTACGCCGACGAAGTGCTGGCGTTCTGCGGCGTTTGCTAGGGAGAAGTGCAGGTGAGGTTGAAGGACAAGGTCGCCATCATTACCGGCGCGGCGCAGGGCATCGGCTTTGCCACCGCGCGCAAATTCCTCGACGAGGGCGCGATCGTCGCGGTGGCCGACGTCAATCCCGACGCGGTGGGCGCGGCGGTGCACAGGCTCAAGCGCAACGGCGAGATCGTCGAGGGTTTCGCGGTGGACGTGACCAAACGGCCGCAGATCGACGCCATGGTGCGCGCGCTCAAGGACCGTCATGGCCGCATCGACGTGCTGGTGAACAACGCCGGCATCACGCAGGACGCGCGGCTGCAGAAGATGACCGACGAGCAGTTCGACCGCGTGATCGAAGTCAACCTGAAAGGCGTGTACAACTGCGCCAAAGCCGTCATCGATACGATGATCGAACAGGGCAGTGGCGTGATCCTGAACGCCTCCAGCGTGGTCGGCATCTACGGCAACTACGGCCAGACCAATTACGCGGCCGCCAAGTTCGGCGTGATTGGCTTCGTCAAGACGTGGGCGCGCGAAGTGGGGCCGAAAGGCGTGCGCTGCAACGCGGTGGCGCCCGGATTCATCAGCACGTCGATCCTGCAGACGATCCCGGACAAGGTGATGCAGTCGATCACCGAGCGCGTGCCGCTGAAGCGCCTCGGCCGTCCGGAGGAGGTGGCCAACGTGTACGCGTTCCTGGCGTCGGACGAGGCAAGTTACATCAACGGCGCCGTGATCGAGGTCGCCGGCGGGATGACGGTCTGATGGAGCAGGCCGGCAAGCCGCTGCCGCCGTCGGCGCAGCGCGTGCAGGCGGCGCTCGCCGCCGCGGGCGTGGACGCGCGCGTGATCGAGCTGGCGGTGCCCGCGCGCACGTCGCAGCAGGCGGCCGATGCGCTGGGTGTCGAAGTCGGGCGCATCGCGAAGTCGCTCGTGTTTCGCGCGGCAGTGTCGCAGCGCGCGGTGCTGGTGATCGCAGCCGGCGACAGGCGGGTCAACGAGGCGGCGCTGGCGCGTGCGCTGGGCGAGCCGGTCGAGCGCGCCTCGCCGGAGCTGGTGCGCGAGCACTCGGGCTTCGCGATCGGCGGCGTGGCGCCGGTCGGTCACGCGAAACCGATGCCGACGTTCGTCGATGCCTCGCTGCGTCGCTTCGACACGGTGTGGGCGGCCGGCGGCACGCCGCATTGCGTGTTTCCGATCGCGCCGGCGGAGCTGGCGCGCATCGCCGGCGCCGCCGAGATCGTCTTCGACTGAGCGCGCCGTGGACCGGGCTTCGGCAGCGCAGCGGGCGGGCGCCGCACGGGGTGGGCGCTGTGAGCGTCGCGCCGCCGCCTGCCGACACCGGATCGGCATCTGCCGCCGATCGGTGCACGAGGCGTGAGCAGCCGATGGAAGCGGGCTTCGTCTCCGCCGTCGTGCTGCTGTTGCTGGTGCTCGATCCGTTCGGCAACGTGCCGCTGTTCGTCAGCGCGTTGCGCGAGGTGCCGCGCGCGCGCCGCTCGCGCGTGGTCGTGCGCGAGTGTCTGATCGCCTTCGCGGTGCTGACGCTGTTCGCGCTGATCGGGCGTCCGCTGCTCGACCTGCTCGGCCTGACCGAGGTCAGCCTGCAGATCGGCGGCGCCGTGGTTCTGATGCTGGTGGCGATTCGCATGGTGTTTCCGCCGCAGGCTGGCGTGTTCGGTCCGCTGCCAGGCGGCGAGCCGTTCGTCGTGCCGCTGGCGGTGCCGGCGCTGGCCGGCCCGTCGGCGCTCGCCACCGTGCTGTTGCTGGTGTCGCGCGAACCGGCGAAGACGGCGCTATGGATCGTTGCCATCGCGCTGGCACTGGCGGCGAGCGCGCTCGTGCTGGCCTTTGCCGAGCGATTGCAGCGCTGGCTCGGCAGCCGCGTGACGCTGGCGTTCGAGCGGCTGATGGGGCTGCTGCTGGCGGCGATGGCGGTCGAGCTGATGCTGCGCGGCATCGAGCGTTTCGTCGAGCGTCTGTAGCCGCGATGAGCAACCACGTGCTGTTCGAGGAAGACGGTGCGCTGCGCGCCGGCACGGTGCTGGCGGCCACCGAGGCCTCGTGCCAGGTCGAACTGCCGGGCGGCAAGCGGGTCAAGGTCAAGAACTCGCACGTGCTGCTGCGCTTCGCCGAGCCGTCGCCGGCGCAGTTGCTGGCGCAGGCGCAACAGGAGGCGGACGGCATCGAGCTCGACTTCCTCTGGCAGTGCGCGCCGCAGGAAGAGTTCGGCTTCGAGCAGTTGGCGCACGAGTACTACGGCCGCGCGCAGACCGCGCTGCAGGCGGCGGCGGTGCTGCTGCGGCTGCATTCGGCACCTGTTTATTTCCATCGCAAGGGGCGCGGTCGCTACCGCCCGGCGCCGCCCGAGGTGCTGAAGGCGGCGCTGGCTGCGGTCGAGCGCAAACGGCAGCAGGAACTGCTGAAGCAGCGCTATGCGGAAGAGCTGGTCGCCGGTCGCGTGCCGGAGCCGATCGCGCGCCATGCGGTCGCGCTCGCTCTGAGGCCGGACAAGAACAGCGTCGAATTCAAGGCGCTCGAAGCGGCGGCCTTCCAGTGCCAGACGACGCCGCTGCGGCTGCTGCTCGCCAACGGCGCGATCGCCTCTGCCTTTCACTGGCATCGCGACAGTTTCCTCGCCGTGCACTTTCCACGCGGCACGGGCTTTGCCGCCGATCTGCCGGCGCCGACCGAGGCGGCCGACCTGCCGTTGGCCGATGTGGCCGCGTTTTCGATCGACGATTCGGCGACCACCGAGATCGACGACGCGTTTTCGCTGCAAGCGGTCGGCGGCGCGATGCGCGTCGGCATCCACATCGCCGCACCGGCGGCGACGATCGGCCGCGATCATCCGCTCGACGCCGTGGCGCGCGCCCGTCTGTCCACCGTGTACGCCCCCGGCGTCAAGATCACGATGCTGCCGCCGGCGTGGATCGACGCGTATTCCTTGAACGAGGGCAACGTGGTGCCGGCGCTTTCGCTGTACGTGGACGTCGATCCGGAGAGCCTCACTGCGCTCACCTTCGAGACGCGCGTCGAGCGGGTGCGCATCGCCGGCAACCTGCGCCACGACCGTCTGGACGAGGTCGTGACCGAGGAGGCGATCGCGGCCGGCCGGCTGAGCGAGTGCGGCGTGCCGTTTTCGAGCGAGCTTTCGTTCCTGTGGCGCTTCGCGCGCGCGCTGCTCGCCGAGCGCGAGCGCATCCGCGGCCGGCCCGAGCCGCTGGGGCGCGTCGAATACACGGTCGCGGTCGAGCCGGCCGGCGCCGAACTCGACCAGCACGCGCACGTGACGATCCGCCCGCGCAGGCGCGGGGCGCCGCTCGACTTGATCGTGGCCGAGTTGATGATCCTCGCCAACAGCCATTGGGGCGGCTGGCTGGCGCAACTGAAGCGCGCCGGCATCTATCGCTCGCAATCGTTCGAACGCGGCATCGGGCGCGTCCGGATGAGCACCACGCCGGCGCCGCACGACGGCATGGGGGTGGCGCACTATGCGTGGAGCACGTCGCCGCTGCGGCGCTATGTCGACCTCGTGAACCAGCGGCAGTTGATCGCCGCCGCGACCGGCGCGCCGGCACCTTATGCGCCCAACGACGCCGAACTGTTCGCGATCGTCTCGGCCTTCGACGCCGCCTACGCCGCGTACGCCGAGTTCCAGTCGAAAATGGAGCGCTACTGGTGTCTGCGCTGGCTCAAGCAGGAGCACGTGCAGCGCATCGGTGCCGTGGTTTTGAAGGACGACGTGCTGCGGCTCGAGGGGCTGCCGTATGTCATGCGTCTGCCCGGTCTGCCCGCGTTGACGCGCGGCACGCGCGTCGAACTGGACCTGCTGGGCGCGGACGAAGTCGATCTGACGCTGCAGGCGCGCTTGCATCAGGTGCTCGGCGCCGCGGCGGAGCAAGAAATCGAGGAAGAGGAACTGGCGGACATCGCCGGCGCCGCGCCGGGCGCACCCGGCCCGGGCCCATCGCCTGCGCCGGCGGTCGACGCTTGACGCTGGCGTGGCGTCGGCGGCCGCTGGCTACAATCGTCGCGACCCCCGGCTTACCCAAGCGCAGTCGCGTCCGTGCACACCGCTGGCAGCATCCTCGGCGACAAGTTCCTGATGTCGGCGTTCGCGCTTTCGCTCGGCGTGCACGCCGCGGTGCTGGCGATCCGCTTCGTCGATCCCGAGGTCCTGCGCTGGCGGCAGGCCGCCTCGCCGCTGGAGGTGGTACTGGTCAACGCGCGCACCGAGTCGGCGCCGGGCAAGGCGGAAGCGCTGGCGCAAGCGAATCTCGACGGCGGCGGCGCCAACGACGCCGGCCGGCGCACGTCGCCGCTGCCGAATACGTTCGAGATGACCGACGGCGACACGCTGGAAACCGCGCGCCGCACCGTGCAGCAGCTCGAAGAAGAGCAGAAGAAGCTGCTGGCACAGCTCAAGCAGGGGCAGCTGGCGCAGCCGCTGCCGCACAAGGAGGCGAAGCCGATGGCGGCCGACGTCGGCTCGGCGGACGAAATCCGCCAGGCGCTGGCGCGCCAGCAAGCGATCATCGACAAGGCGATCTCGGATTACCAGAAGCGGCCGCGCAAGCACTTCTTCATGCCGAGCACGTCGGAGTACCGTTTCGCGCGCTACGTCGAGGACTGGCGCAGCCGGGTCGAGAGAATCGGCAACGAGAACTACCCGGAGGAAGCGCGCGGCAAGATCTACGGCTCGCTTCGGCTCACGGTGGCGATCCGCAAAGACGGCACGCTGGTCGATACGATCATCGAGGAATCGTCGGGTTCGGCCGTACTGGATCGGGCGGCGCGACGTATTGTTAAATTAGCCGCGCCGTATCCGCCGTTCCCGCCCGAGATCGCGCGCGATACGGATATCCTGGAAATCACGCGGACCTGGGTGTTCACCAACGATCAACTGGCCACTCGCGCCGGCGCGAGCGGCGCGCAACCCGACGGCAGACGATGACCCGGCGCAAGCAGAACGGCAACGCGACGCGACAGGCCGCGGCGGCCGCGCCCGCCCGCTACGCGGTGGTCGGCAATCCGATCGCGCACTCGCGTTCGCCCGAAATCCACCTGATGTTCGCGCGCCAGACGCACCAGAACATCAGCTACGAGAAGCTGGAGGCGCCGCTGGACGGCTTCGAGGAGTTCGCACTCGGCCTGCGCGATGCCGGCTATCACGGGTTGAACGTCACGATCCCCTTCAAGATCGATGCCGCCAAACTGGCCGACGACCTGACGCCGCGTGCACGCGTGGCCTCGGCCGTCAACACGCTCAAGTTCGAAGGCGACAAGATCGTCGGCGACAACACCGACGGCGTCGGCTTCGTGCGCGA
>JAKANT010000078.1 GCA_021823635.1 Pseudomonadota bacterium | reverse complement strand
TCCGCGCGCAAGCTGGCCGAGGCCAACGGCATCGACATCCGCTACTACAACATCATCTACGACGCGGTCGACGACGTGAAAGCCGCGCTGTCGGGCATGCTGGCGCCGGAGAAGCGCGAGCAGGTGCTGGGGCTGGTGGAGATCCGCCAGATCTTCCGCGTGCCGAAGGTCGGCGTGGTGGCGGGCTGCATGGTGCTCGACGGTGTGGTCAAGCGCACCGCCAACGCGCGGCTGCTGCGCGACAACGTCGTGATCTGGAGCGGCGAGCTGGCGTCGCTGAAGCGCTTCAAGGACGACGTGCGCGAAGTGAAGGCGGGGTTCGAGTGCGGTCTGAGCCTGAAGGGTTACGACGACATCAAGGAAGGCGACCAGCTCGAGATCTTCGAAGTGCAGGAAGTGGCGCGGAGTTTGTAGAGGAACGGCGCCGGCCGCGGCGGACCCCTGCCACGAACGCGGTGGCGCGGCCCGCCGGCGCCTTCGGCGCGTTGCTCGCCCGGCCGGCGAAGAGGGCTTTATGAAGTCGAAGAAACCGGGACGCAGCTTGCGCATCGCCGACCAGATCCAGCGCGATCTGGCCGAGCTGATTCCGCGCGAGGTGCGCGATCCGCGCGTCGGCCTGGTGACGGTGAGCGGCGTGGAGATCACGCCCGATTACGCGCACGCCAAGGTGTACTTCACGGTGATCGGCAGCGACCCGCAGGTCGCGGCGCAGGGGTTGAACGCGGCTGCCGGTCACCTGCACAACCTGCTGTTCAAGCGGCTGCAGATCCATACCGTGCCGCGACTGCACTTCGTGCACGACCCGAGCGTCGAACGCGGCTTCGAGATCGACCGTCTGATCGCGCAGGCGGTGGGCGAACCCGAGCGGCCGGCCGGCAAACCCGAGCATCCGAAGGAGTGAGGTTCGAGTGGCAAGCACCCGCCGGGGCGACCCGGTCGACGGCGTGCTGCTGCTCGACAAGCCGAGCGGCATCACGTCCAATCTGGCGCTGCAGAAGGCGCGCCGGCTGCTGTCGGCGGCCAAGGCGGGCCACACCGGCACGCTCGATCCGCTGGCCAGCGGGCTGTTGCCGCTCGCGTTCGGCGAGGCGACCAAGTTCGCCGCCGATCTGCTCGACGCCGACAAGTCCTACGAGGCGACGCTGCGGCTCGGCGTGACGACGACCACCGGCGACGCCGAAGGCGAGGTGCTGGAAACGCGGCCGGTGGCCGTGACCGCGGCCGACGTCGAACGCGCACTGGCGGCGTTCGTCGGCACGATCGAGCAAACACCGCCGATGTACTCGGCGCTCAAACGCGACGGGCGGGCCCTGTACGAATACGCGCGCGCCGGCATCGAAGTCGAACGCGCGCCGCGCCGGGTGACGATCGGGCGGCTGCAACTGCTCGCTTTCGACGGCGCCACGGCGCGCATCGCGGTCGATTGCAGCAAGGGCACCTACGTGCGCGTGCTGGCGGCCGACATCGGCGCGCGCCTGGGTTGCGGCGCGCACTTGACGGCGCTGCGCCGCACGCGCGTCGGCCCGCTGTCGATCGAACGGTGCATCACGCTGGCGGCGCTGGAAGCCGTTGCCCCCGCCGAACGCCGGGCGTTGCTGCTGCCGGTGGATGCGCTGCTGGCGGGGCTGCCGCCGGTCGAACTGGACGCGCAGGCGGCCCATCGCTTCGGTCTTGGCCAGCGGCTTGCGCTGGGCCGGCTGCAGCGGCCCGGCCGCGTGCGGGTGCTCGGCCCGGGGGCACGGCTGCTCGGCGTGGCGCAGGTGAACGACCGCGGCGTGCTCGCCCCGCAGCGGCTCGTCAGACTCGAGGTCAAAGGAAACGGACCATGACACGCGCGCTGCGCAACATCGCCATCATCGCCCACGTCGACCACGGCAAGACGACGCTGGTCGACAAGCTGCTGCAACAGAGCGGCACGTTCCGCGACAACCAGCAGGTGGCCGAGCGCGTGCTGGACTCGAACGATCTGGAGCGCGAGCGCGGCATCACGATCCTGGCCAAGAACTGCGCGGTCGAATACCAAGGCACGCACATCAACATCGTCGACACGCCCGGGCATGCCGATTTCGGCGGCGAAGTGGAGCGCGTGCTGTCGATGGTCGACGGCGTGCTGCTGCTGGTGGATGCGGTCGAGGGCCCGATGCCGCAGACGCGCTTCGTCACCCGCAAGGCGCTCGCCCAGGGGCTGAAGCCGATCGTCGTCGTCAACAAGATCGACCGGCCGGGCGCGCGGCCCGAGTACGTGGTCAACGCCACCTTCGACCTGTTCGACAAGCTCGGCGCCACGGAAGAACAGCTCGACTTCCCGGTCATCTACGCCAGCGCGTTGAACGGCTACGCCGGCACCTCGCCGGACGTGCGAAGCGGCGACATGCGGCCGCTGTTCGAGGCGATCCTCGCCCACGTTCCGGTGCGCGACGACGATCCGGACGGCCCGCTGCAATTGCAGATCTGCTCGCTCGACTACTCGAGCTACGTCGGCAAGATCGGCATCGGGCGCATCGCGCGCGGTCGCATACGGCCCGGAATGGACGTGCTTGTGCTGCATGGGCCGCCGCGCGAGGGCGGCGCACCCCCGGCGCGCGGGCGCATCAACCAGGTGCTGATGTTCAAGGGGCTTGAGCGGCGGCCGGTGGCCGAAGCGCGGGCAGGCGACATCGTGGCGGTCAACGGCATCGACGACGTCGGCATCGGCTGCACCCTGTGCGCGCCGGAAGCGCCCGATGCGCTGCCGCTGCTTTCGATCGACGAGCCGACGCTGGCGATGAACTTCTGCGTGAACACGTCGCCGCTGGCCGGCCGCGAGGGCAAGTTCGTCACCAGCCGGCAGCTGCGCGAGCGGCTGCAGCGGGAACTGAAGTCGAACGTCGCGTTGCGCATGCGCGAGACCGCGGACGAGACCGTGTTCGAAGTCGCCGGCCGCGGCGAGCTGCACCTGACGATCCTGATCGAGAACATGCGACGCGAGGGCTACGAACTCGCGGTGTCGCGTCCGCGTGTGCTGTTCAAGGACGTCGACGGGGTGCGGCACGAGCCGTACGAGCTGCTGACGGTCGATATCGAGGAGCAGCATCAGGGCGCGGTGATGGAGGAGCTGGGCCGGCGCAAAGGGGAGCTGCGCGACATGCAGCCCGATGGGCGGGGTCGCGTGCGGCTCGAGTACCGCATCCCAGCGCGCGGATTGATCGGTTTCCAGGGCGAATTCCTGACTGCTACCCGCGGCACTGGACTGATGAGCCACGTATTCGACGGCTACGCGCCGCAGACGCCGGGCGCGTTGGGCGGGCGCCGCCATGGCGTGCTGGTCAGCCAGGAAGACGGCGAGGCGGTCGCCTATGCGCTGTGGAAGCTGCAGGAGCGCGGCCGCATGTTCGTCTCGCCGGGCGAGCGCGTCTACGAAGGCATGATCATCGGCATCCATTCGCGCGAAAACGACCTGGTGGTCAACCCGATCCGGGAGAAGAAGCTCACCAACATTCGCGCCGCCGGTAAAGACGAGAACATCGACCTGGTGCCGCCGATTGCGCTGACGCTCGAGTACGCGGTCGAATTCATCGCCGACGACGAACTGGTCGAGGTCACGCCGTCCAGCATCCGGCTGCGCAAGCGCTTGCTGAAGGAGCACGAGCGCAAGCGCGAGCAGCGCCAGGCGGCATGAGCACCCCGGCATCGGATCTGGCGGCCGCGCAAACGGTGTTGCCGCGCGGGCAGCATCGGCGCGCCGTGCTGCTGATGGTGTGCGCGACGTTGCTGTGGAGCATCGCCGGCGTGGTGACGCGTCATCTGACCCCCGCGCTGCAGGCGGAGGGCCGCTTCGAGATCACGTTCTGGCGCAGCTTCTTCGCCGCGGTCTTCGTCGCCGGCTATCTGATCGCGGTGCGCCGCGAGGGACTGCGGCCGGTGATCGCCTCCGGTGTGCCCGGCCTCGTCTCCGGGCTGTGCTGGGCCACGATGTACACGGCCTTCATGCTGGCGCTGACGCTGACGACGACCGCCAACACGCTGGTCGTGATGAGCGTCGCGCCGCTCGCCACGGCGCTGCTCGCGCGCGCCGTGCTGGGCGCGACGATCCCGGCCCGCACCTGGGCCGCGATTGTGGCGGCGATGATCGGCATCGCCTGGATGTTCGCGCACGAGGCGGCCGCGCTTTCCGGCCGCCACGCCGCCGGCATGCTGATCGCGTTCGCGGTGCCGCTCGCTTCGGCGGTGAACCTCGTGACGCTGCAGAAGACGCGCGCGCGAGTGGACCTGATTCCAGCGGTGTTTCTCGGCGGCGCGTTCTCGGCGCTCGCCACGCTGCCGCTGGCGTGGCCGTTTTCGGCGACAGCGGCCGATGTCGCGTTGCTGGCGCTGCTCGGCTTCTTTCAGCTCGGCCTGCCCTGCATGCTGCTGGTGGTGGTGTCGCGGCGCCTGAGCGCGCCGGAGATCGCGCTGCTGGCGCTGCTCGAGGTCGTGCTCGGCCCGCTGTGGGCCTGGCTCGGCGCCGGCGAGGCGCCTTCGTCAGCGACGCTTGCCGGCGGCGCGATCGTGCTGGCCGCGCTCGTGATCAACGAGGTGGCCGCACTGCGGCGCTCGGCGCAGAACCCTTGAGCCGGGCTAAGGCCGGCCCGCGCCCGGCACGTCCACGCGCACGGCCTCGATGCGTCCGCTGCGGTAACGGCGGGCCTTGTCCGCGTCGAACGACACGTGACCGGTCGCCACGTACAGCGTGCGCCGGTCGGAGCCGCCGAGCATGCAGGCGATCGCTTGGCGCTGCACATCGACGCGATGCGTGATCGCGCCGCCTTCGCGCACGCGCAGCACCGCGCGCGTCACCGGCGAGGCCACCCACAGCGCGCCCTCGGCATCCAGGCAGATGCCGTCCGGCGAGGTGCCGGGCAGGTCGGCCCAGGTCCTGCGGTTCGTGAGCGAGCCGTCGGGAGCGATGGAAAACGCGGTGAGCCGCGCGCCGAACGTCTCGGCCACGATCAGCGTGCCGCCGTCGGGCGTGATCACGCAGCCGTTCGGAAACAGCAGGCCGTCGGCGACGGCGCGCGCCTGGCCTTCTGGCGTGACCAGAATCAGCACGGTGGCCGCGGGCGGCGCCTTTCCCGGCAGATCGAAGCCGAAATTGCCGACGTAGGCGCGACCGCACGCATCGACCACCATGTCGTTGCAGTGAAACGGCGCCAGCGCCGAGAGATCCGCCACCGGCTCCAATTTGCCATCCTGCAGGCGCAGCAGACGGCGGTCGATCATCGACACGACCAACAGACGGCCATCCGGCAGCCAGCCCAGGCCCGACGGCTGGCGAGGCACCTCGAGCACCGGCTGCGGCTTGCCGTCGGCGCCGAGCCGATACACCTTGCCGTCCAGCATGTCGGAGAACCACAGGCTGCCGTCGTGCCAGCGCGGCGCTTCCGGAAAGACCAGGCCGTCGGCGACGGCCGTCGTGCGCAATTGCACGGCTGGCGCATTCATCGCGGCGGCTCGAGGCGGCCGGATGCCGGCGCGGCGGCTGACTCATCGTCGAGCGCCCGCCGCAGGCGCGCGGCGACGCGATCGAACGCGGCCGGATTGCGGCGCAGTTGCCGCAGCCGGTCCTCGAGGTCGCGCGCCAGCGCGTCGTAGTCGTCGTCCTTGATTCTTTCGATCGCCGCGCGGATCGCCTGCAGCCGTGCCAGCGAGGCGCGCGCGTCGGCGGAGCGCGGCGCGTCGCACTCGGCCAGGTCGAGCAGCACTTCGGTGATCAATCCGAGCTGGCGCCCGTACGAGGCCACTTCGAACGCCTTGCGCTCGATGCGCCCGTTGCCCCCCTGCGGCGCGATCGAATCGAAGAACCAGTTCGTGTTCGGCTCGATGCGTTGCGCGACGCTGCCGCTGAGCGGAAAGTGCAGTTGCGGCGCCCAAAACCAAAGCCAGGGAAACATTTTTACCTCCCGATCGCCGGCGCGCGGAGGCAACGGGCCGCGCGCTTGCCGTGAATGCTCGATGTCGATGGGCGGCGCCGCGTCGAACCGGCCGTGCGTGCCGTCGCGCGCCGCGCGGTGCGCGTTCGCGCCGCTGTGCACAGTCCCGCGTGCGCCCTCAACCGCTCGCACTTTCGGAAACAGAAGGTCCACCAGCTCCTTGATCTTTTGCTCGGCCCGGATGAATTTGCTCAGGCTGGCGCCGCCGCGGCGCGAGTCGTAGATCGCTTCGCCGACGACCCTGCCGTCGCTGTAGACCTTCAACTCGGCGTAGGCCATGTACAGTGCCAGGTCCCATTGTCAGTTGGCGGTGTAGGTCGAGGTCAGCGCGCAGGCGGTGAGCGGCGAATCCGCCGACAGCAGCTTGACCTCGAAGCCTTTGGTCGCCAGCTCGCGCCGATACACCTCGACGAATTCGGCCTGCAGGACCTTCGGATTGGCGATGACGCAGATTTCCTTGCCGGCGGCGGTGACCGGTTCGACTTCCTGCACGATCGAACAACCCGCCAGCAGCGCAGCGGCGAACACCACAAGCGCGACGCTTCTCATCCTCGTTTCCTCGCCTCCGTTCAGACGCAAGGAATTTAGCGCGCCGCCGACGATAATCGCGCCGCTGCCGAGACCTCATCGATGACGGAATCCCGCGACGCGATCCCCCTGCCGGTGCGCATCGTCGCGCCCTGGCGCCCGTTTTACTGGTTGCGGCTCGGCTGGCAGGACATGCGCGCCGCGCCGCTCGCCAGCGCGCTGCACGGCGCGCTGGTCTTCGCCGGCGGCTGGCTGATCCTGGCCGTCGCGCGCCACGCTTGGCCGCTTGCGCCCGGTGCGGTCTCGGGCTTCGTGTTGGTGGCGCCGATCCTGGCGACTGGCCTGTACGAGCTGAGCCGACGCCGGCAGGCAGGCGAGCGGCCACGACTGGCGCACGCCATCGGCGCCTGGCGTCGCGGCACGCGGCCGCTGGTGGCGTTGGGGCTGCTGCTGTTCGCGGCCGCCACGGCCTGGGTGATCGTCTCGGCGCTGCTGGTCGGCGTGTTCGCGCGCGCGCCGGTCGCGCATCCGCTCGATTTCCTGCGTTATGCGGCGGCCGGTCAAGGGGCGCTGCTGTTCGGTTTGTGGCTGCTGGCCGGCGGCCTGGGCGCGGCGCTGGTGTTCGCGGCCGCGGCCGTGTCGGCGCCGCTTATTCTCGATCGCGCGGTCGGACTGCGCGCGGCGGTGCTGACCAGCGTGCGCGCGGTCGGCGACAACCCGTGGCCGATGGCGCTGTGGGCGG
>JAKANT010000077.1 GCA_021823635.1 Pseudomonadota bacterium | reverse complement strand
TACAGCTCGTACAGGTCGACCGGGGTGCCGTCCGCGCGCCGCTTGAGCGTTATGCGCGTCGACTCGTACAGCGCATCGCGTTCGGCGGGACGGTAGCGTCGCAACAAGTGATCGGTCAGCGCCAGGCCGAGATCGAAGCCCGGCCCGGCGGCGCGCTGCGCGAGAAAGAAGTCGCTCGGCCGGCCGGGCGCGGGCTTCTGCTCGTCGCCGCGCGCACCCGCGGGCTCGCTCTCGCGCGCCGGCGCCAGCGGGCTCACCGGCACGATGACCTCGTGCAGCTCGCCTTCGACGTAGCGCGGCGGGCCGTCGCCGCCGTGGCACAGCAGCCGCGCCAGCTCGCGCACCGTCTGTCCGGGCCGCTGATCGGCGACACCGTGCACCGTGATGATCGCGACGCGCTCGGTCGGTCCGGTCATGCGCTCCTCCGCGTCGTGCAGGCAGTGCCGCCATTGGATCCGCGCGCCGCTGCACGTTCAAGCGAATCTTCACGGCGCGACGCGTAGCGCACCGGATCGATCGGTGCGCGCTGCGTCACGTCGGCCGCGCCACGCGCTCGAGCAGCTCGCGCATCCGCCGCCAGTGGCTGCCTTCCCAATAGACGCGCTCGCAGCCGGCGCACGTCCTGAAGCGTGCGCGGGGCTGCGCGACTGTTTCAGGAAGCCGGTGCCGCACCTCGTCCTTGTCGACGTCGGCGAGCGGCAGATTGCAGCGCAGGCACCGCGTGAACGGCGCCATGCTCGCCGCGAGTTGCAGGCGGCCGACGACTTCCGCGAGCTGCGCCGGCGGTTCGAGCGCGCGAACGTAGCAGCCGTGCGTGACGTCGCGGCACTTCAGCAGCGCGCGGTCGCGCGTCAGGATCACGCGCGATTCGGCTGCGGCGAGCCGGCGGATCGCGTCGTCGGCGTACGCGTTGTCGTGCAGCGTGTCGAAGCCGGCCATGCGCAGCAGCCGCGCGAGACCGCCCAAGTGCGCGTCGGCGACGAAGCGCGTGTCGCGCAGGGGTCGCTCGCGCACGCGCACGAGCGGCGCGACGTCGAACGCCTCGAACATCGGGTACACGCTGACGCGGTCGCCGTCGCGCAGCCGATACGAGAAGTCGACCGAGCGGCCGTCGACGAGGATCAGCTCGACTTCGGTGTGCGGGTCGCCGACGGCTTCGATCGCGTTCTTGACCGTCGCCGCGCGCGCGAATGCGTAGTCGAACTCGCGCTTGCGCCTCGCCGGCGCCAGGAAGTCGTTCAGCTCCTCGTAGAAGCGCAGGCGCGCGACACCCATCGTATTCGCCGGAACAACGGCCCCTTGGAAAGCTCGATCTCGACCGACCCCGGTCGTCGCGCCTGCGGCATCGGCGTGCTCGCCGATGAGCGATGCCGCAAGGCGCGATACCGAGCGCTTTCGCAATGCGGTGCGAGTTTCGACTCGGCCGCCGCATGCCTGCCGACCATACCAGCCCCTGCGCACACGCAACAGTGCGGGTTTCGGCCGCGCGGATGCCGCCGCTTTCAGGCGCGGCGCGCCTGCCACCCCAGGTGCAGGGCGGAGTAGACGAGCAGCGCCGCGAGCATCAGGCTCAGGACGCGTGCGTCGACCCAGCCCAGCAGACGTGCGCCGGCGGCGGCGCCGGCGATGCTGCCCGCACCCATCCATACCAGCAGGCCGCGATTGGCGTGCCATAGCGACCAGTCACCGCGCGCGTGCCGCCAGCGAGCGAGCGATACCAGGAGCGTCGGCAGGCTGATCGCCAGCGACAGTGTGCCGGCGAGCTTCGTGTCGACGGCGTACAGCAGCACGAGGGTGGGGATCAGCAGTTCGCCGCCCGCTACGCCGAGCAGGCTCGCGACGACGCCGATCGCGACGCCGGCGGCGAGCGCGGCCGACGCCTGCGCGGCCGGCGACAACGACAGACGCAGACCCTGCTGGGGATCGACCGCGTGCGAGGCCATCACGATCGCCAGCATGACCAGCAACGCCGCGACGACCCAGGTCAGCGCCCAGGCCGACAGGCGGCGCCCGATCGCGACACCGGCGAATGCGCCGACGATCGCACCCGTGGCGAGCGTGACGATCGCAGCAGCGTGCGGCCACAGCGCGTCCGCGCCGCTTCCGCCGATGCGAAAGGCGAGCGAAAAAGCGACCGTCACCAGGCTCAGCGCCACGTTCAATCCGATCGCTTCGCGCGTCGCATACGCGAACAGCGCAACGAGCAGCGGCAGCCGGAACTCCGCGCCGCCGAGGCCGATCAGGCCGCCGAGGCAGCCGACGATCGCGCCCGCGACGAACGCGAGCACGGGTCGCGGTCGCCCCGCGCGACCATGGGTTGTCGCCGGTGCCGGCGAGTCGGGCGAACGCATGGCAGTCCTATAGCTAAAAAGAAATAGGATAGACTCGCCGAACGCGGCGCTGCAAGCCGCGCCGCGCCCGTTCCTCTCGAAGCCATCCGGCCACACATGTCTCGCGTCATCCGTGCGGTGTCCTGCGTGATCGCGGCGCTCGCCGGCGTCGCCTGCGCTGCGCAGGCCCGGCCGCCGATCGTCGCGGCCGCGAGCGACCTGAAGTTCGCGGTGACCGAGATCGCCGCGCGTTTCGAAGCCGACACGGGACGCAAGGTGCAGCTCAACTTCGGCTCCTCCGGCAACTTCGCGCGCCAGATCCGGCAGGGCGCTCCGTTCGAACTGTTCATGTCGGCCGACGAGGACTTCGTCTTCGAGCTGGCGAACGCGGGTCTCACGCGCGACCGCGGCGAGCTCTACGCGGTCGGGCGGATCGCGCTGTACGCGCCGAAGGACTCGACGATCCGGCTCGACGCGGACCTCAAGGGCCTGCGCGAAGCCTGGGGTGCCGTTCGCAAGTTCGCGATCGCCAACCCCGAGCACGCGCCGTACGGCCGCGCGGCGCAGCAGGCGTTGCAGGCGCTCGGGCTGTGGGACTTCGTCCAGCCGAAGCTCGTGCTCGGCGAGAACATCGCCCAGACCGCGCAGTTCGTGACGACCGGCAACGCTCAGGCGGGCATCATCGCGCTGTCGCTCGCGCTTGCGCCGGAGCTGCAGCGGCAGGGAAGCCACGTGCTGCTGCCCGAGACGCTGCACAATCCGTTGCGTCAGCGAATGGTGCTGACGCGCCGCGCGGGCGAAACCGCGGCGCTGTTTTACGCCTACCTTCAACAGCCGTCGGCCCGCGCGATCCTGAAGAGGTACGGCTTCCTTCTGCCGGGGGAGTGATTGGACTGGGAAGCGACGCGCGTCTCGCTGTGGCTCGCGACCGCCACCTGCGCGCTGTTGACGCCGATCGGCGTCTGGCTCGGGCGCCGGCTTGCGATCGGCGAAGGGCGCCATCGGGCGTTCGTCGAAGCGCTGCTGACCTTGCCGCTGCTGCTTCCGCCCACCGTGGTGGGCTTTTATCTGCTGGCCGCTTTCGGCGCGGCTTCGCCGGTCGGCCGCTGGCTCGACCGGTTTGCCGGCCTGCAACTCGTCTTTACGTTCGAGGGGCTTCTGTTCGCCAGCGTGCTGATCAACCTGCCGTTCATGGTGCAGCCGGCGCAGCGCGCGTTCGCTGCGATCCCGAACAGCCTGCGCGAAGCGGCGTGGGTGTCGGGGCTGTCGCGCTGGCGCACGCTCTTGCGCATCGAATTGCCGCTCGCCTGGCCGGGCATTCTGGGCGGCGTGGCGCTGACGTTCGCGCACACGCTGGGCGAGTTCGGCGTGGTGCTGATGGTCGGCGGCAGCATCGCCGGCGAGACGAAGACGCTGTCGATCGCCATTTACGACCGCGTGCAGGCGTTCGACACCGCCGCGGCGAATGCGATGTCGCTGGTGCTGGTCGGTTTCACGCTGGCGGCGCTGTGGGTGGTCTTCGCGACCGGCCAGCGCGCGCGGCGCTACCTGCAGGAGCGCTGATGCCGGCGCTGGCGGTCACGCTGCGGCAGCGGACGCCGATTCCGCTCGACGCGCGCTTCGAGTGCGAAGCCGGCGAACTGCTGGCGCTGGTCGGCCCCTCGGGCAGCGGCAAGACGACGATCCTGCGCGCGATCGCGGGACTCGTCGGCTGCGCCGAAGGGCGCGTCGAGGTGGCGGGCGAGGTCTGGCTCGACACCGCGCGCGGCATCGCGCTGCCGGTGCAGCGCCGTCGCGTCGGATTCGTGTTCCAGAACTACGCGCTGTTTCCGCACCTTTCGGCGCTCGAAAACGTCGCCATCGCGAGCGCTCGCGCGGACGCACCCGCGCACGCGCGCGAGCTGCTCGCGCGCGTGCGGCTGGAGGATCTGGCCGACCGGCGGCCGTCGCAACTGTCCGGCGGACAGCAGCAGCGCGTCGCGCTGGCGCGCGCGCTCGCCCGCGAGCCGCGCGTGCTGCTGCTCGACGAGCCGTTCTCAGCCGTCGATCAGGCGGTGCGGCAGGAGCTGTACCAGGAACTCGCGCAGTTGCGGACAGGACTGGCGATTCCGATCGTGCTGGTGACGCACGATCTGCAGGAGGCGCAGCGGCTCGCCGACCGCATGGTGGTGCTCGACCGCGGCACCGTGATCGCGTCCGGCTCGGTCGACGACGTGCTGGCGCAGCCTGCGATCGCGCGGCTGATGCCGGGCGTCGAGCCCGGTTCGCTGCTGCACGGTCGCGTCATCGGCCACGACGACCGCTACGGCCTGACGCTGCTCGAGGTCGGCGGCTGCACACTGCGCGTGCCCAAGTCGGACATCGCGGTCGGCACGCCGGTGCGGGTGCGCATTCCCGCGCGCGACGTGGCGCTCGCCCGCAGCGAACCGCTAGACATCAGCACGGTCAACCGGCTGCCGGGCACGATCGAAGCGCTAGCGCCGCTCGACACGACTCACGTCGATGTGCGGGTCCGCGTCGGCGCCGGTGTAGCGCTGCGCGCGCGCGTGACGCGCGAAGCCGTGCAGCGCCTGGCGCTCGAGCCCGGGCTTGCCGCGTGGTGCCTGATCAAGTCGGTAGCCTTGGACCGCGCCACGTCGCTGCTGACTGTCGATCCGGGCCGTGCGGACCCGGCGTCCCTTGCGGGGTCCTACACCGCGCCGCCGCAGGCGCCCGCCCGCTGAGCGCGCCGGCCTAGTCGCCGAATATCTCGCGCTCGCGGCGCAGATAAAGCCGGCGTGCGTTGGCGGCATGCAGCCTGTCGTAGCCCTCCCAGCGCGCAAACGCGGGCAGGCCGACCACGGCGTCCAGCTCGCTCAGGCTCACGCCCTGTGCCAGCAGCGTCGCGACGCGCTCGTCGAGCGCACGCAGATAGCGGGCGAACGCATCGATGTCGGCGCAGCGGCCGAAGCGGCCGCGTCCGGGAATCAGGTGCCGACACTCGGTCGCCCGCAGCTGCGCCAGCAGCGTCAGCCAGCCGCCGACGTCGGCGTCGCGCAAGTCGGGAACGCGCCCGACCAACGCCAGGTCGCCGGCGAACAGCGTGCCGCTGGCTGTGTCGAAAACCGCCAGTGCCCCGGGCGCGCTGGCGTGGTCGGCCGCGAATATGCGCAGCGGGCGTCCGATGTCCGTGAGCTCGACGCTGCCATCGATCAAGCGATCGGGCACGGGCACGCGGGTGCCGGCCATCGCGTCGGCGCCGAGCAACCGCGTCAGGTTGCGCAGGCAGATCTCGCAGCGCGTGGCCATCAGCGCGGCGGCACGCCGATGCATCAACACCGGTATGCCGCGCGCCTGAAACGCCGCCGCGCCGAACAGATATTCCTGCACCGGATGCGTGACGATGGCGAGCACGATCGGCCGCTCGGTGATGCGCGCCACCGCCGCGATGATCGCTTCGCCGTGCAGGTACGAAACGCCGGTTTCGATCACCGCGACGCCGCGTTCGCCCACCACGAAGGCGGCATGGCCAGTGCGCGCGAGGTTGTTCGCGCTGGCTTCACCGCCGGCGCCGCGCAGCACGTACACTCGGTCGGCCACTCGGACCACCGCCGCGTCCGGTGCCGGCGCGGCGCAGCCCGCGAGCGCGGCCGCGCCGACGATCAGACGCAAGAGGATCCACATGGACCGCATCGAAACCCCTTCACTGAAGCGCCGCGCGCTGCTGATGGCCGCCTGCGCGCTGGCGCTGCCGACGGCCGCCCAGACGCGGCTGAAGAAGCTGCTGTTGCTCGACTTCGAACTGATCGACGAGCAGCGCGACGAGGTGCCGTTTCCGGAGGCGCCGGCCCGGCTGGCAATGATCGGCGCGCGGCTGCGCGCGGCGATTGAGCGCGAGGGGCTCTACGAGCTGGTCGACGACGCACCGGTGGCGGAGGCGATCCGAAACGCGCGCCGGCAGCAGAACATCCTGGACTGCAACGGCTGCGAACTGGACATCGCGCGCCAGGCAGGGGCCGAGCGCGTCATGTTTGGATGGGTGCAGAAAGTCAGCAATCTGATCCTGAACATCAACATCGAAGTGCGCGATGCCGAAGACGGCCGCACGTTGCTCGTCAAGTCGGTCGACTTGCGCGGCAACACCGACGCGAGCTGGCAACGTGGGATCGACTACCTGGTGCGCGACATGGTCGAGAAGCGCCAAGGCAACCGTTGATGCACGGTTGCGCCGGTCACGGAGCGGCGCGCGCGACGCGGCCGCCGTCGAACTTCAGTGCCGTGCTGAACTTCAGGTCCTGATTGTCGATCACGCGCGCCTCCAGCACACCGCCTTCGCCCGGCGTGAAGTAGAAGCGGAAGTTCGGGTTCTCGCTGATCGAGAAGTCGACGTCGGCGATCATCACCGGCGTGCCGTCGTAGGTGACCTCGACGCGCCGTACGAAGTGCGGCGGCGCATACATGCGCGTCAGCTGGTCCATCGCCAGGCCGGTGTCGTTCGGGTGGCTGATCATCAGCTGCGCCAGTGCCGGCCGGCCCGGCACCAGATCGTCTGCGACGCGCAGCCTCATCTTGCCGAGGTTGGCTTTCGCCAGCGCCGCATCCTTGCCGGCGGGCGCCGAACAACCGCCCGAGGCCTTGACGAAGTTGGCCACCAGGTAGTGCTTGCCGTCGTTGGTGCGCGCCACCGCGCGCACATGCGTGTATTCCTCGATGCGGATCCGCGTTTCGATGTCGGCGCGGCCGCTCGCCGGCGTGAACTGGAACTCGGCTGCGATCGGCGACGGGTTCTTGTCCACGATCAGCCAGACGCGGTCGATGTAGCGCGCGCTCGACTGCGCGAAGCGGGCGCGGATCGCCACCGGAACGACGGCTGCGTCCTCCGCGCGCTGCGGCGTCTCCAGCGCGATCACCTGCTCGGCGC
>JAKANT010000076.1 GCA_021823635.1 Pseudomonadota bacterium | reverse complement strand
CCGGCCGTATTTGAAGTCGAGCAGCAGCGTGGCGAGTTCCTCGGCCGACCGCCCGGCCAAGGGCGGAATGCCGGCGATCGAGTCGCCCTGCGCGCCGTGGCAGGCGTTGCAGGCAGCCGCAAGCGAGGCGTTCGCCAGCCTCGAAGAACCGGCCTGCTGCTGCGCGCTCGCTGGCGGCGCGCCGCTAGCGAGCGCAAGCGAGGCGGCCGCTAGGCACGAGGCGAGCAATCTGCCGCGCCCGTTCGCCCGTTTCACTTCGAGTCCTGTTGCACGACTTTTTCGCCTTCCTCTCACGCGGACTCCGAAAACGGAAAACGGAATTTCAAAGTGTCGCGCACATAGTGTAGGTCTGCGCTTCGTTGTACGCGGTGGCTGCACCCGCGGGCGCGGCATTGCCCGCGCCCTGCGTCGCGCGCACATTGCCCGTGGCTGGGTTGCCGTCGTCGGTCTGCGCGTCGATCGCGGCGGCTGATTTGCCGGGCACCGATCCCTGGCACACCATCAGAGTCGCCTGCGGGTGGCCGAGGACAGCGGCGTTGACGATGCCGGTCAGGCCGCCGAAGGCGTTGCGCGGCAGCGCGGCGGCGCCGGTGGCGTTGGTCTGACCGGTAATGAATCCGGCCGCGCGCAAGTGCTGAAAGAAGGCCGCCCCCTCGCCGCCGGCCGTGAACGTCTGCGCGGCCGTCACCGCGATCTGGCCGTTGTTGTTGCCGGCCGCGGTCACCGCTGTCCAGTTGCCGCCGCGCGCAGTCAGCGTCGCCAGCGGGCCGTCGTCGCCCGGCACCCGCTTGTAGCGGTCGATGTACCCGTTGTAGGCGGCGCGGATGCCGTTGATTTCGTTGATCGCGTTCTTGGCCCGGCTGTTTTCGATCAGCTCCTGGCCTTTGAGGATCGCGCCCAGCAGAACGCCGATCACGACCAAGACGATTGCGATTTCGACCAGAGTGAAACCGCGCTGACGGGCCGTGCGCGCAGCGCCAAGAAAGTACGTTGAACTCATCGGTTGATCCTCCAATAGCAAAGGGGCCTACGGTGCCGGCAACGGCGCGCCGCTACGAGCGCTGCGCCGCGCGTCGAACGTTACGCATCACTGGGCGCAGCCATTTCGAGAAGAACAGCCGCCGAAGACGGCGTTTCCGGGCAAGGGCACCCCTCAAGGCAGGCGGCCCGCCTGCAGCATCGACTGCGCGAGCACCGACGACGGGAGCCAAAGCGACAGATCGTCGTAGTCGGCAGCCGGGGTGCGCTGCACGAGGATGTTGTCGTTGTCGTGGTTCTCGGCTTCGTCGGCATTGGCGCTCGCGGTAACGAGCGCGCCGCTCGGCAGATACGCGCCGAAGCCGTTCGCGCCGTGCGAGACGATAGCGGCGGGCGCGTCGTTGACCAGCGCGGCACCCGTGGCCGATACCCTCACCTGGTTGTCGCCCGGCGAGCAAAGCGCGAACGCGGCCTGCGTCGGCGGCAAGGCGGGCGGCACGCTGCAACCGTATTGCGTCGGCGGCCGCGCAATGACCGTGCGCGCATGCAGGGCGCTGACGCGGTAGGTAAAGCGCCGCCCCCAGGCGTCGAGCTCCGGCACTCCAAGCGTCGCCCAAGGCAGCACGCCGATCTGACCGCCCGTGCAGCCGGTGGCCGTCGGCGTGCGCTCCACGCCGGCCCCGGCAGCGCCGCTCGCTAGCGTCGGCTGCGCCGGACAAGGCAGCCGGCCGTTGACGGCGGCAAAGCCGAGCAGCGCTTCGCGCGCCTGCTGCAGCAGCCTTTCGGTGTCGCGCGTGCGCTGGGTGGCGCTGTAGGTGGCTGTCAACTGCAGCAGGCCGCCCAATACGAGCGCCACCACCACCATGGCCACGGCCAGCTCGACGAGCGAGAATCCGCGCCGCCGCCGGGCGCCGATGCAAAAACGCACGGTACGCATCGCTTCACTCCGATCAACATCCAGACGGCACGCTGAGCATGGCCGCGCCGACGACGAGCGAGCGGTCGTTACCGACCGCCTCCAGGTAGTCCGCCTCGCCGTAATGTCCACCGCACACCGGCGCGGCCGGCGACGCTCCGCGCGTCTGCCCTGACAGCGCGCGACCAGGCGCGATCACCCGCGCGCCCGCCGGGGTGCGCTCGTACCATAGGCATTCGCCGTCCCCGTCTCGCAGCGGCGCCATGCCGAGCGTCCGCCAAGGCAGGCGGCCACGCGCAACCGGCGCGCAGCTCGGCGCAGCCTGCCCTTCCGAGGCGCCCGCATCGGGGCAAGGCAGATGAGAGGGCACGCTGCCGCTGCCGACAACGCAGCGGCGGGCGCGCGCATAACCTGCCACCGCGCGCGCCGCGTCGGCAAGTGCCGCCTGGGTCAGCTGCTGCCGCTCGTTGGCGTCGAAAATGGGCAGCGCCGCCGTCGCCGCACCCACCGTGATGACCGCGACGATCGCAATCAGCAACAGTGCCGCAGCGCCCCGCTCGGCGCTTCTCATCGCCCCTCTTGCTGCGTGCTGTGACGCGTCGCTGCCACCGGCTGCGTGACGCGCCGCTGCAGCGCATCGACCTGCGCGCCAACCGGCGCATAAAGTGCGGCGCGTCCGTCTTGTCTCAGCAGGACGCCGCGGTCGACGACCTCCGCCGTAAACGGTCCGACCGACTGGCGATGCCAAATGCGCTGGCCGTCGATCCAAGCGGCCACCGCATGCGACCCCGAAACGACCGCACCATCGATGCGCAGCGTCGAACCGTGCGTCGGCGCTGGCACTGCCTCCGCTTGCGTCGGCTGCCGGCGTTGCGCTTCCAGCGCCCGCCGCTGCGCCGGCGTCAGCAACAACGTGCCCAGCGCCTCCGCGTGCGCGAGGACCGGTGCGGCGCCAAACAAAAGCGCCGACGCAGCAGCGAAAATGCAGCGTAGCCAGCTCACGCGTCCACCTTTGGCTCGAACACGGTCCAACGGATCAGGCAGTGCACCGCGAGCCCCGGCCGCTCGGCTTCCCGGCGCAGGGTGCAGTGCTGCGCATCGAAGGCACCAAGCCCAGACTGGTGCAGCCCGTGCAGCATCGCGAGCCATTCTTCTTCATGAAGGCCGACCCATTGAATGCCGAGATCAAAACGCCGCAACGTGCCGCCCTCTAGCGTCTCGTCGGCCTTCGCCGTCAGCTCGAAGACGGGCGGAGGCAGCGCACGCGCGGCAGCGGCCGCCTGCAGCCAGTCGCTCAACGCCACGGCGTCGGCGCGGCCAACGAATCCCTGCTTGACGAGCGCCCGATAGCGTGCAATCGCGCCCTCGATCGAATCCGCACCCGCTTGCCACTGCGCGATCTGCGCGCGCATTGCGGCGACGCGGGCTTCGTCGGCCACCACGGCCTGGCGCGCCTGGTGCGACCACAACAGCGCCGCAACTGCACCGGCCGCCGCGGCTGCGACGCATGCGGCCGACAGCGCTGTAGCGCGGCGCAAGCGCGCGACGCGCCACAACGCGAAGCGCTCCGGCGCAAAGTTCATGACTCCTCCGACACACGCAGGCAGTACGAGAAAGGCAACTGCCGCGGGCTGTCGCCGCCGGCGCGCAGCGGCCCCGCCTGCAGCGACAGCGGCGCGCACACCGCATGCAGCGTGACGCCGCGCGCCGCACGCAGCCGCTGCTCGAAGCGTTCACGATCGGCCGCCACCTGGCGCCACGCAACATCGCGCGTTTCGCCGCGAAGGACGACCTCGGCCTGATGCCGCTCGCTGCCCTCGGCGCAGCCCTCGGCGTCGCTGCCCGCGGCGGCCGCGGCCCGCCAACGCAGTTCGTCCAGGCGCAGCGACGGCGCCTCACTGAGGGCAGCCGACACGGCACGTAGCGCCGGCAACGGCTGCCCAGCCGACGGCAGCTCGGCGTGCGCCTGCAGCGCTGCCTGCAAGGTGACCAGATCGATGCCAGCGGCCGCCAAGCGTTGACGCACGCGTTCGCTTGCGGCGCGCACTTGCGCCTCTTCGGCGGCCAGCGACAGCAGCTGCGCGCGCGCCGCTTGCGCGTTGGCAAGCTGTTGCAACGCTAGACCCGCCAGCAGCGCGCAAGCAAGCGCGGAAGCGCCCGCAACCCAATTGGTGACGCGACGCGCGCGGTGCTCGCGCAGCCAATCGGCCGGTGCAAACTGCGTTCGCGGCCGGCGCCGTCGCAACAGCGCAAGCAATGCCGCCAGGCCATGCTCGGCGGGATCGGGCAGGCCTTTAAGCGTCGGCGTCGCCAGCCAGCGCAAGCGGCCGCCGCCCGCCTCACGCAGGCGCAACCCGAGCGGCTCGCCCCAGCTGAAGGCAGCCAGGTTTTCGGCGCTCGACAGCCAGCGCGCATTGCGCAGGTACTGCAAGGTACGATCCAGCTCCTGCGCGTGATCGACCGCCGTGTCGCTGCCGATGTCGTCCAGCACCAGGCGGGACAGCACCGGCCGCCCATGCCAAAGCAACACATGGCGCACCCCGGCCGGCGTGCGGACCACGACCAGCGCCAGAGGTTCGCGGCAACGCGCTTGCGCAAGCCACCACGAAGCGGCCAGCGCCACTGACCAGATCCCTACCAACCGCCGCGCACCTGCGCACTGCTCGCGCCAATGCTGCAATCTCGCTGCCGGCAGCGCCACCAGCACGTGCGAATAGTTGTTCGGATTTCCTGCGTGCAGCGGCAGAGCGAGCCGCAACGGCGTATCGGCGAACTCCTGCTGCAGTTGACGCGCAAGCAGCGCGGCGCGATCGCGCCGACCGGCCGGCGGCAACTGCACCGGTACATACGTCTCTTCAGCGAAGTCGGCCACGACCGCCAGCGGCGCCTGCGGCTGCTCGTCGCCGAAGGACACCTCGCCGGCCGCGCTGAGGTAAACCGCTTGCGTCGTTGTCATGCCGGCCTCAGGTCCTGACGCGGCCGACCGCGTCGTACACGGGCCCGAGCACCGCGCTGAGCACCCATGCCAGCAGCAACCCGAGCACCAACGTTAAGGCCGGCTCGATCTTGCTTTGCAGGCGCGCGATCGTCTCATCGACGTCGCGGCCGTAAAAATAGGTCACGTGATCGAGCGCGCGCTCCAGGTCACCCGAGCGCTCGCCCACGCGCAGCATGCGCACCAGCGTCGCCGGCAGCAGTCCAATCGCGGAAAACGCCTCGGCCAGGCCGGCACCCTGAGCGATCAGCTGGCGCGCCCGGGCGCACACGTCGCGCAGCGCGTGGTTGACGAGCACCTCCTCGGCCTGACGCAAGCCGTCGAGCAAAGGCACCCCAGCTTTGTACGTCAGCGCAAGCGTGCCGGCAAAGCGCGCCAGCTCGATTTTCTGCACCAGCGCGCCGGCCACCGGCAGGCGCAGCACGACGCGGTCAAAAGCCAGCCGCAAGGCCGGCTCGCGGCGGATCGCACCGGCCACGAGCGCGGCCAGCGCCGCCGGCGCACCGAAGATCAGGTACCAGTAGTGGACGAACGCGTCGGACATGGCGATCAACGCGCGCGTCTGCCACGGCAGCGACTGCCCCATCACGCGCAAAAACTGCACCAGTTGCGGCACGAGGTAGATCATCAGAAACGTGACCGCTGCAGCCACCACCACGGCCGTAAATGCCGGATAGCTGACCGCCTTGCGAATCTTGGCGGCGAGCTCGTCGCGCCACTTCAGCGACTGCACGATGCGTTCGAGCACCGTCACCAGCGTGCCGGTGGACTCGCCGGCACGCACGAGCCCGAGCAATTGCGCATCGCACAGCCCCGGTTGCTCGGCCAAGGCATCGGACAGCGCCGCACCGCTTTCGATGCGTTGCGCCGCCGCGGCCGCTGCCCGCTGCAGCGCCGAGCCGTTGCCGGCGCTGGCGCGGACGTCCTCCAGCGCCTCCACCAGCGGTACGCCGGCAGCGAGCAGCGCATGCACTTGAACGTAAAAATCGAGGCGTTCGCGCGCGCTGATGTCGCGCCGTGCGAGGGTAACGCGCGCCTGCGCAGCGCGTTTGACCTCGACCAGGTGCAAACTCAAGCGGGCCAGCCGCGCCTGCAGATCGGATTCATTGAGCGCGCTCATCGTGCCGCGCAGCACGCGGCCGTCGGCGGCGATCGCCCGGTACGAGAACTGGGTCATGCCATCGTCCCGGTCAGATCGACCACCCGCGACGCTTCTTCGAACGTGGTTTCACCGCTGGCAATGCGCCGCAGCGCGTCGAGCGCCAGCGGCTCGAAGCCGCGCGCCAGCGCGTGCCGTTCGATGTCTACCAAGGTGGCGCGGCGCGCGACGAGGTCGTCCAGTTCGCGATCGAAACGCACCAGCTCCATGAGCGCGATGCGTCCGCGATAGCCGCGATGCTTGCACTGCGGGCAACCGACGGCGCGGAAAACCGTCGGCGCCTCGAAATTGGCAAGCAACGCGCGCTCGCCGGCGTCCGGATAATGCGGCTGCTTGCAGGCGTCGCACAGGCGCCGCACCAGCCGCTGTCCGATCATGCCGATCACGTTTCCGGCCAGCACCTCGGGCGCGACGCCCAGATCGAGCAGGCGCGGGATCGCCCGCAACGCCGAGTTGGCATGCAGCGTGGCAAACACCTGGTGGCCGGTCATCGCTGCGCGCAACGCCATTTCGGCCGTGTCGTGGTCGCGCACCTCTCCCAACAGGATGATGTCGGGGTCCTGCCGCATCAGCGAACGCACGCCGTCGGCGAAATTCATGCGCACCGCGTCCGAGATGGCAGTCTGGCGAATCAACGGCATCACGTACTCGACCGGGTCCTCCAGCGTCATCACGTTGACGCCCTCGTGGCTGCGGTCCTGCAGGATCGAGTAAAGCGTCGTGGTCTTGCCACTGCCGGTCGGGCCGGTCACCAGCAAAATGCCCTCGGGCCTCTGCAACATGCGCCGCAGCAGCGCGAGCTGCGCTTCGCGCAGCCCGAGCTGATCGATCGGCACGATGCCGCGCTTGCGGTCCAGCACGCGCAGCACGATGTTTTCACCATGCACGGTCGGATGAACGGCGGCGCGGAAACTGATCTCGCGCCCAGCCAGCGTGCGCGCGATGTGCCCGTCCTGCGCGGCGCGGCTTTCAGCGATGTTCATCGTCGCCAAAATCTTCAGCCGCACCGCCATCGCGGGCCAGTGGCGTTTATGCAGCGCGCGCACCTGGCGCAGCACGCCGTCGATGCGATAGCGCACGCGAACGAACGTAGGCTCCGGTTCGAAGTGGATGTCCGACGCACCAGCCAGCACCGCGTCGGCAAGCAGCGCGTCGACCAGGCGCACGATCGGATGTTCATAGCCTGCG
>JAKANT010000075.1 GCA_021823635.1 Pseudomonadota bacterium | reverse complement strand
CGCGCGCGCGCTGCCGGCGTGGATCGCGCTGCGTGCGGAGCGCCCGGTGTCGCGCGCCAACGCGATGCGCCAGTTGATCGCCGCCGCGCGCTTTCGTGCGCCGCCGGTCGCGCCTGCGGCGCGCACCCTGGTGCTGGCGAGCGCCGCCGACCGCCTGGTCGATGCGCGCTGCTCGCGCGCGCTCGCGCGCGCCTGGAATGCCGCCTACGCGCAGCATCCCAGCGCCGGGCACGACCTGCCGCTGGATGACGGCCCCTGGGTCGCCGAGCAGGTACGCCGGTGGCTGGCCGAGGCCGGCGCCGACGTAGGCGGGCAAGACAACGGCTGAGGCGCGCACCGCCGCGCGGTCTCGCGCGCACGTTGCCGCCTCGGCCCCCCGGTTTCCCGGTGTTCATCGTCTCGCCACGGAATCGCCCGCTCCGTTGCGCGATAATCCGCGCCCGCGTTCGATGTATCGGGCTTGCCGGGATGGCGGAACTGGTAGACGCACGGGACTCAAAATCCCGCGCTGGCAACAGCGTGAGAGTTCGATTCTCTCTCCCGGCACCACCGCAAACGAAGCTGCGTTCAGCGCGGGATTTCGTCGCAGGCTAACTTCGCGCAAGCGAAGTTAAGCTCGCGCAGCGAGCGGCCGGAGACAAAACCGCGCAGGCGCAGCCGGAGCGTTTCCCGATGCCGCTGGCAACAGCGTGAGAGTTCGATTCTCTCTCCCGGCACCACCGCAAACGAAGCTGCGTTCAGCGCGGGATTTCGTCGCGGGCCAACTTCTGGCGAGCGAGGGGCGGCGCGGCGCGTGGCGCCCGTTTTCTCACCGCGACTGCGGCAGATCGAACACCAGCACCTCGGCGCCGACGCCGTCCGCGAGCGCGATCGGACCGCTGTCGGTCTTCAGCGCGTCGCCCGCACCGAGCACGTGGCCGTTGACGACGAGCCGTCCTAGCGCCACGTGCACGTAGGCGAGCCGCGCCGGGCGCAACGCCAACTGCGCGCTCTCGGCGCCGTCGAACAGGCCGGCGAAGACGACCGCGTCCTGGTCGATGGTCAGCGACCCGTCGCGCCCATCGGGCGAGGCGATCGGCCGCAGCCGCCCGCGCTTCTCGACGGCGGGAAAGTGCCGCTGTTCGTACGAAGGCGGCTGGCCACGCCGCGCCGGCTCGATCCAAATCTGCAGGAAGTGGGTCGGGCCGTCGTGCGCGTTGTACTCGGAGTGCAGCACCCCGGTGCCGGCGCTCATGCGCTGCACGTCGCCGGGGACGATGACCGAGCCGTTGCCCAGCGAATCCTTGTGCGCCAGCGCACCGGCGAGCACGTAGCTGACGATCTCCATGTCGCGATGGCCGTGGGTCGGGAAACCGGAACCCGGCGCGATGCGGTCCTCGTTGATCACGCGCAGCGGGCCGAACCCCATGTGGCGCGGATCGTAGTAGTCGGCGAACGAAAAGCTGTGCCAGGAGTCGAGCCAGCCGTGATCGGCGTGGCCGCGTTCGCGTGCGGGTCTGAGTTCGGTCATCGGTTCACCTGCTGGCTGCGACCGGCGCCGCTGCATGCGGCGTCGATGGCCGAACTGTAGGGTAGGGTAGGCGCAAGCCGCGCCGACAAAAGGGGCGCGGTCCGCAACGGATCGTGCCGCGCGGCGCAACGATCGCGACCAGGGTGAACCGGGACCGATCCGACCGCTGCCTGGCGCGACGAGCATGCCCGCCTGGCCCGCCTGCTGCGGCTGCGTTGTCGCGAGCGGGACATGTTTCACTGCGCCGGCGAGGCCGGCGATGTCGCTTGGCGGTCGGCGGCGCGTCCGAACTTGGCGCGGCCCACGCGCTGCTAACCTTCGCGCCCCGACGCTTCCTGGCCGGTCAAGCCAATGCGCGACTTGCAACTCGACGATTTCGATTACGCATTGCCGCCCGAGCTGATCGCGCAGCACCCGCTGCCCGATCGCTCCGCGAGCCGGCTGCTGCACGTGCAGCCGCAACGGCTGGCGGACCTGCACGTGACGGACCTGCCGGCGCTGGTCGCGCCGGGCGAGGTGCTGGTGTTCAACGACACGAAAGTGATCAAGGCGCGCCTGTTCGGGCGCAAGGAAAGCGGCGGCCGCATCGAGGCGCTGATCGAGCGCGTGCTCGGGCCGCGCCGCGCTTGCGCGCTGCTGCGCGCCAGCCATGCGCCGAAGCCGGGCGCGCGGTTGTGCTTCGGTGAGGGCAGCGATGCGGTCGGCGCCACCGTGATCGAGCGGCGCGACGATCTCTACGAGTTGCAGTTCGACGGCGACGTGCTGGCCACACTGGAGCGCATCGGCCACGTGCCGCTGCCGCCGTACATCGGACACGCCGACGACGCCATCGACGCCGAGCGCTACCAGACGGTGTATGCGCGCGCAGCCGGCGCGGTGGCAGCGCCGACCGCGGGCCTGCATTTCGACGAAGCGCTGCTGGCGCGGCTGCGCAGCCGCGGCGCGCAGATCGTGTTCGTCACGCTGCACGTCGGCGCCGGCACGTTCCAGCCGGTGCGCGTATCGAACCCGCGCGAGCACCGCATGCACAGCGAGTGGTACCGGATCGACGCGGCGGCGGCTCAGGCCATCAACGAGGCGCGCGCGCAGGGGCGGCGCGTGACCGCCATCGGCACCACCAGCGTGCGCGCGCTCGAGAGCGCCGCGCACGGCGGCCGCGTGCAGGCCGGCCAAGGCGAGACGCGGCTGTTCATCCTGCCCGGCTTTCGCTTCCAGATCGTCGAGCGGCTGCTCACCAACTTCCATCTGCCGCGCTCCACACTGCTGATGCTGGTGGCGGCGTTCGCGGGGCTGGAGCGCATCCGAAGCGCGTATGCGCACGCGATCGAACGGCGCTACCGCTTCTACAGCTACGGCGACGCGATGCTGCTGGAGCGCGCACCGTGAGCCTGGCCTTCCAGCTGCTGGCGGTCGACGGCGGCGCCCGTCGCGGCCGGCTGCAACTGAACCACGGCACGGTGGAGACGCCGGTGTTCATGCCGGTCGGCACCTACGGCACGGTCAAGGCGATGACGCCGCGCGAGCTGGAGGAACTGGGCGCGCAGATCGTGCTCGGCAACACGTTTCACCTCTGGCTGCGGCCCGGGCCGGCGGTGATCGCCGCCCACGGCGGACTGCACCGATTCATGGGCTGGCCGCGCCCGATCCTGACCGATTCGGGCGGCTTCCAGGTGTTTTCGCTCGGCGCGCTGCGCAAGATCACCGAGGAGGGCGTGCACTTCGCCTCGCCGGTGAACGGCGACCGGCTGCTGCTGACGGCCGAGGAGTCGATGCGCATCCAGCACGCGCTCGGGTCCGACATCGCGATGGTGTTCGACGAATGCACGCCGTACGAAATCGACGGCCGGCCGGCGACCGAAAAGGAAGCGGCCGACTCGATGCGGCTGTCGCTCTCCTGGGCGCTCCGCTCGCGCGCCGAGTTCGACCGGCTGGGCAACCGCAACGCGCTGTTCGGCATCGTGCAGGGCGGCATGTTCGAGCGGCTGCGCGACGAATCGGTCGCCGGCCTGCTCGACATCGGCTTCCACGGCTACGCGATCGGCGGTCTGTCGGTGGGCGAACCGAAGGAAGAGATGCTGCGCGTGCTCGCGCACGTGGCGCCGCGCCTGCCGCGCGCCGCGCCGCGCTACCTGATGGGGGTGGGCACGCCGGAAGACCTGCTCGACGGCATCGCGGCCGGCATCGACATGTTCGACTGCGTGCTGCCGACCCGCAATGCGCGCAACGGCCACCTGTTCACGCGCCGCGGTGACATCCGCATCCGCAACGCCCGATACAAGAGCGACACGAAGCCGCTCGATGCGGACTGCACCTGCTACACCTGCGCGCATTTCACGCGCGCCTATCTGCACCACCTGCAGCGCGTCAACGAAATCCTCGGCGCGCGCCTGGCCACCATCCACAATCTGCACTTCTACCTGGAGCTGATGCGCGAGGCGCGCGCCGCCATCGAAGCGCGCCGCTTCGCCGCCTTCGCCGCCGACGTGCGCGCGCGGCGGCAGGGCGGCCCCGACTAGTCGATCTCGATCACCACGTTGCCGACCGCGCGGCCGGATTCGACCAGTTCGTGCGCCTCGGCGATTTTCGCCAGCGGCAAGCGCGCCGCAATGTTGTGCTTCAGGCAGCCGTGCTCGAGCCAGCGCGTTAGTTGCGCGATCGCCGCCGCCCGGTCGCCCGCGCTCAGGTTGTACACGATGAAGAAGCGCACGCGCACGTTCTTCACGATGGCCGGATAAAACGGCACCGCGATCTCCGGCTTGCCGCTGCCGTACACGACGATGTCGCCTTCGGCGCGCACGGCCGCGAGCGATTCGTTGACGTTGGCGGCGAAATCGACGTCGATGACGCGATCGGCACCTTCGCCGTCGGTCGCTTCCAGCACGCGCGCAGCGACGTCCTCGCTGCGATAGTCGAGCACCAGGTCGGCGCCCGCCTGCTCCGCGAGCGCAGCCTTGTGCGCGTTGCTGACGGTGGCGATCACCTGCTCGGCGCCCGAAAGCTTGGCCATCTGGATCGCGTAGTGGCCGACCGCGCCGGCGCCGCCGGTCACGAGCACGGTCTTGCCGGCCACGCCGCCGTCCATGCGCACCGCGTGCAGGGCCGTCAGCGCGGGAATGCCCAAGCACGCGCCGACGTCGAAACCCACCGCCTCCGGCAACCGCACCGCCTGCTGCGCGGGCAGCGCGACGAACTGCGCGGCCGTGCCGAACGGACGTTTCCAGGCCGCGTTCCAGGTCCAGACCCGCTCGCCGAGACGCGTGCGCGGCACGCCTTCCCCCACCGCGTCGATCACGCCGGCGCCGTCGCTGTGCGGCACGATGCGCGCGAACGGCAGCGTCTTCGTGCGCAGCCCAGCGCGCGACTTCACATCCGAAGGATTGACGCCCGAGGTCGCGAGCTTGACCCGGACCTCGCCGGGGCCCGGCTCCGGCGTCGGCAGTTCGCCGACCTGCAGTACCTCGCGCGCCGCGCCGGTGCGCTCATAGAAAGCCGCTCGCATCGTGTCGATCCTCGAAGACCCGTCCACTGCGGCACAGTCTAAGAAAAGCGAGACCCGGCTGCCGCCGGGTCTCGCTCTGCCAGCGCCCGCCGGCGCTGGGCGTCGGTCCGCAGCGGGGCGCTCAATTCACCGCGCCGGCCTTGACGACCACGCGTTCGAGCGCCATCACCTGCGGGCTGGCGCCTGCGTAGCGGGGCTGCATCGACAGCACGGTGGCGCCGAGCACCGTCGCGCTGGCGACGACGGCGAGCAGGAAGCTGACGGCGCGGACTTGCAGGGTGGCGGCGAATTTGGCTTTCATGGCGCGGTCCTTTCGTTGCGGGATCTCGTTGCGACGAAACGGACTGTAGGTAAGGGGCTCGCGACAGGCGACGGATTTGCGACGAAGCGCGGAAATCGCGCTGCGAACCGCGCCCGCCTGCGCGGCTGCAGGGTCGCGCGATCCGCAGTTCGGCGCCGCTTTTCGGCGTTTCGTCGCGCCTGGCGGCATTCCGTCGCCCTACCGCCTGCGGCCGCCCTGCGCCGTGCGGGTTGCGACGAACGGCGCCGCCGGCGCGATCAGGGCGCCGTTTCGCCGACCGCGGCCGCGGCGGGCGCCGTTGCAAACCAGCGTTCGACCGCCTGCCGCTCGCGCTCGCCGTAGTGCAGGCCGAGCTTGGAACGCCGCCAGAGAACGTCGTCGGCGCTCGCCGCCCATTCCTCGCAGCGCAAGTAGGCCAGCTCGGCTTCGAACAACCCGGGCGCCACTTCCCGGCCAAGCTGCGCGCGCGACGCGGCGCCGCCGAGCGCGCGCTCGATCAGGCTGCCGTACGCGCGCGCCAGCCGCCGCGCCACCGCCGGCGCGAGCCACGGGTAACGCCGCTCGACGGCGGCGACGAAGCGCGCGAGGTCCACATCGGGCACGGTGGCCGCGCCGATCCATCCCGACAGGTCGCCGCCCGGCAGGAACGCGCCGCGGCTCCAGGCCGGGCGCCGCTCGCCGAGCATGCGCGCGATCGAATCGCCCGCTTCTTCGGCCAGCTTGCGAAAGGTCGTGATCTTGCCGCCCCAGACGGTCAGCAGCGGTGCGGCCCGCGCGTCGGTCTCCAGCACGTAATCGCGCGTCACCGCCGACGGGTCGCCGCTGCGGTCATCCAGCAGCGGCCGCACGCCGCTATAGCTCCACACCACATCCTGCGGCTGCACGGTGCGGGCGAAATAGCGACTCGCCTGCGCGCACAGATATGCGATCTCGTCGCCATTGATCGCCGCCCTCTCGGGAGCGTCGTGGATCTCGACGTCGGTGGTGCCGATCAGCGTGAAGCGCTCCTCGTACGGGATCGCGAACACGATGCGCTTGTCGGGGCTCTGGAAGATGTACGCGTACGGATGCTCGAAGAGGCACGGCACCACGATGTGGCTGCCCTTCACCAGCCGCAGGCTGCGCGTGGCGAGCGACTCGCCGCGCGCCGGGCGGGCGACCTCGCGCAGAAAGCGCTCCGCCCACGGGCCGGCGGCATTGACCAGCGCGCGCGCCTGCACGGTCGCGCTAGCGCCGTCGCGGCCGCGCAGCGACACGGTCCAGCCGGCCGCGTGCCGCTGCGCGCGCACGCATTCGGTGCGCGTCAGGACGGTCGCGCCGCGGCGGTGTGCATCGACCGCATTGAGCACCACCAGCCGCGCATCGTCGACCCACCCGTCCGAATACTCGAAGCCGCGCGTGTAGCGGGGCTTTAGCGGCGCGCCCGCCTCGTGCCGGCGCAGATCGACCGCGCGGCTGGCCGCGAGCACCGCGCGCCGCGCCAGGTGGTCGTACAGCACGAGCCCCAAGCGGATCAGCCACGCCGGCCGCATCGATGGATCGTGCGGCAGCACGAAACGCAGCGGACGCATGATGTGCGGCGCGCTGCGCAACAGCACCTCGCGCTCGGCGAGCGCCTTGCGCACCAGGCCGAACTCGTAGTGCTCCAGATAGCGCAGCCCGCCATGGATCAGCTTGGTGCTCGCCGACGACGTGTGTTGCGCGAGATCGTCGCGCTCGGCCAGCACCACCGAGAAGCCGCGCCCCGCGAGGTCGCGCGCGATGCCGGCACCGTTGATGCCGCCGCCGACGATGAACACGTCGCAGCGTTGCGGTATCTTGTCAGCGGCGGCGTCCATCGAAAGCGCACTTTAACGCGCCGCCGGTCTCGGAGAGCCAACGATGAACCGTCGTCTGATCCTGCGACTGCTGGCCGCGCTTGCCGTCGCGCCGGCGTCCTACGTAATGGCCGCCGCGCTGCCGGGACAGCCGGCGCCGGCGTTCGAACTGG
>JAKANT010000074.1 GCA_021823635.1 Pseudomonadota bacterium | reverse complement strand
CTGCGGCCCGATCGCCACGTCGTGCGCGAAGTGGTACAGGCCATGCGCCGCAAGCAGCGTTTCCGGTGTCGCCTGTGCGGCGCGCGTCGTTTGCGCGCCGCGACCCAATTCGATCTTGCCGGCAGCGGCGATCAGCCGGCCTTCGCGGGGGTCGTGCAACTCGACGTAGGCGAGCGCATGTTCCCGCACCAGCGACTCGAGCAGCTCTTGCACGGCGGCGACGTCGCGCTGCGCCAGCGGCCCGGCCACCGCCGCGGCGAGCAGCGCAGCGTTGCCGCGCGCCATCTGTGCGAACTCCTCCTCGAGCGCCTGGCGCGCCAGCCGGTACGCGAATGCGACGGTCAGGCCGATCGCCACCGCGAGCACCGCGATCGATGACAGCACGAGGCTGCGGCGTAGGGTCAGCATGCGCGTGTCGCTTGCGCGTCGTCAGAACACCAGCGTATGCGCGCCGTCGCCGGCCGCATCCACCACGGTGGCCGCGCCGGCCATGCCTTCGACTTCGGGTAACAAGGCTTCGCCGCGCCGGTGCTCGGCGAGCGCCATCGCGCACGCGTAAAGCTTGACGCCGGCGGCGCGCGCTTCGCGGATGAAGTCGAGCACGGTCTTGGTCCGTGCGCGGTCGGTGTACGCGCCGGCGGCGACACCTTCCAACAGCCAGCGCACCGCGCTTGCCGTGAAGTGAATTTCGACCTCGAACTCCAGCGCGCGCGCCGCCAGCGCGTAGACGAACGGCGCGGCGGCGAGCGCCGCGCCGTCCGGCCGGTCGGGCCCGCACGACCACAGCACGAACACGAATCTGCGCGCGGGCGTCATCGCGGTCAGTAGAAGCGGCCGAAATCGTCCGGCGGGCGATCGTCCACCGGCGGTGCGAAGCGGTCGAGGCGCTGCGCCAGCCATTCGCGGTACGCGGCGACGTCGAGCAGCGTTGCGCGTTCGGCCTCGAGTGCGGTCGGACGGATGCTGAACAGCCAGCCGGCGCCGTACGGATCGCGCGCGACCAGCGAAGCGTCCGCCTGGACCGCCGCATTGGCGGCGACGATCGTGCACGAAAGCGGCGCGTGGATCGCGACCGCGGTCTTGGCGGTTTCCATCACGCCGAGCGAGCGGTCGCGCTCGACCGTCGTTCCCAGCGGGCGCGGCGAGAAGAACATGAACTGTCCGTGCGCGCCGACCAGGTGGGTGGCGCCGATCGTCGCCGTGCCGTCGGTCTCCAGCCGCACCCACATGTCCTGCTCGGGCGCGTACAAGAGATGCTCCGGCAACGCGTTCAGGTCGAGCTCCATGGCCTCCTGCTCCGCCTCCGCTCCGCGAGCGGCGCGGGGAGGTTTCGTCCAACCCAGGGCGAAGGGGCGGCGACCCGACCCCCCGCGTCTGCTCGTGCCGCTTCATGCGCGCCGGCGGGTCGCGCCGGCAGCGGCCGCAAGCAGCCGCGCCGCCGGGGTTGGTTGGCGGAAGAGTATGGGAGTCGAACCCACCGGAGCCTGCTGGCAGGCTCCACCGGATTTGAAGTCCGGCCGGACCACCGGGTCACGACACTCTTCCCTTCTTCATCCGTCTGCGCCGCACGCAAGCGGGTACACAGATGCCATTTTCGCGCGCAGCGCCGCCACGCTCCACGCCCCCGGGCGCCGAGGAAACGGCGCCGCGCGACGATGCATGAGAGGCAGGCGTCTGTCATCGCGGATCCGGTGTGCGCCACGGATTGGCGCGGCGGATCAAATGGTCGTCGCGCACGCGCCGGGTATAACCGACGCGGTCGAAAAATTCCAGGATCTGGATCGCCAGCTTGCGGCCGGTTCCGATGCGATCGCGGAATTCGGCCGCCCGCGCCGCACCGCGCTCCGCGTTCAACTGCGCCGCGATGTCTGCCATCGCTCGCACCGCGTCGGTAAGGAAGAAGTGGTCGTGCGCCACCAGCGTGACTTCGCCCACGCGCGCGACGCGCTTGAGCAGGTTACGCACCTCGGTTTCGGCGATGCGAATGTCGCGCGCGATGTCGCGCACGCGTGGCGGCTCGAACGGCCTGTCGGCCAGCAGCGGCTTGATGCGCTCCCATAGCACGCGTTCGCTTTTGCCCAGTTCCGCCTTGTGCGCGGGGTCGGCAAGAAACGCGCCGCGACGCACGAGGCGGCCTGCGGCGAGCAGTTCCTCGACCAGCTCGCCGAACGCCTCGGCAGGCAGCGCCGGTGCGACGATGCGGCGCAGCCGATTCTGCTCGACGCCCGGCATCTCCGGCTCGCGCTCATGCACCGACGCGATCGCCGCGACGAGCCGGTCGCGCAGCGATGACCACGCACCGGCCGCGAACGCGGTGCCGGCCGCGACGCGCGCGCCGACCGCGCGCAGCAGCGGCGGCAATTCCGACTCGGTCAGGTTCCAGCCATTCGCCAGACGAGCAAGCGGCAGCGCCTCCACTTTCAGCCAGCGCGCCAGCGCTTGCTCGGGCGACCGATCGCGGATCGCCGCCAGCACCTCCAACCGCTCGGGCCGGCGTTTGCCGCGCCGCGGCGGCGCAATGTCCAGCACGATGCCACCGCCCAGCGTGCGGCGCGCCTGCGCGTCGCGCAGCACGAAGCGATCGCCGCGACACAGCGCCAGCGGCCGATCGACGGCCACGCTGACGAGCCGGGTTTCGCCAGGGCCGATGCGTTCGCCGTCCAGCACACCGATGCGCGCCATTGCGTCGGCGGTGCCGTGATGCAGGTGCACGCTGGACCAGTTCGCGAGCGCCTTGTCTTCCTGCGAGGACAGCCGCACCGAGGCGTCGAAGCGGTCCGTGACGTTGGCGAGTGCGGCCGCCTGCACCCACTGGCCGCGCTCGATGTCGGCCTTCTCGACCCCGGCCAAGGCCAGCGCGCAGCGTTGCCCGGCGGCACCTTCCTGCGCCGGGCGGTCCTGCGCGTGAATCGAGCGCACACGCGCGCGCAGACCGCGCGGCAGGACAGCGACTTCGTCGCCGATGCGCACGCGTCCGGCGTGCGCGGTCCCGGTGACGATGGTGCCGACGCCGGCCAACGTGAACACGCGGTCGATCGCCAGCCGAAAGTGGCCGGCACTGGCGCGCGCGCGCTGCGTCTGCGCGCATTCGAGCAGGTGCGACCACAGCGCCGTCACACCTTCGCCGGTCGCGGCCGACAGCGCGAACAGCGGCCAGCGCTCGGCCGGCGTGCCGGCCACGCGGGCGGCGATCTGCGCGCGCACCTGGTCGACGCGCGCGCCGTCCACCGCATCGATCTTGTTCAACGCGATCGCGCCTGCGGTGACGCCGAGCAATTGCAGGATTTCGAGATGCTCGTCGGTCTGCGGCATCACGCCGTCGTCGGCGGCGATCACCAGCAGCGCGAAGTCGATGCCGGTGGCGCCGGCCACCATCGTGTGCACGAACTTCTCGTGGCCGGGCACGTCGACGAAGCCGAGCACCGAGCCGTCCGGCAGCGGCACGTAGGCGTAGCCCAGCTCGATCGAGATGCCGCGTTTGATCTCCTCCGGCAGGCGGTCGGTGTCGCGGCCGGTGAGCCGCTTCACCAGCGACGTCTTGCCGTGGTCGATGTGGCCGGCGGTGCCGACGATCATCGCTCGTGCCTGCGCTGGCCGTTGACGTTCGAGCCGCGACCCGGTTGCGCGCGCGTGCGACGGCTCGGGCCGTCGGGTGCAGCGCGGGCGCCGGCTGCGCTCGCGGACGCAAGGCGCGCCGCCACACCCGTCCGCGTCCACATCGCGATCATTCCCCTTCCATGGCGAGCTGCCGCAGCAGCGCCGCTTCGTCGCGCAGACAGCGCAGATCCAGCCACAGCGCGTTGTCCTGCACGCGGCCGATCACCGGGATCGGCAAGTCGCGCAGCCGGCGCGCCAGCCGCGCCAGCGCCCGGCCCGATCCCTTCGCCGCCACCGGCGCCAGCACCACTGCGCAGCTCGGCAACCGCTCCACCGGCAGCGCGCCGGAGCCGATCTGGCTGGCGCACGGTTCGCAGCGCGCGGCGAAATCGGGGCCGGCGAACCGTGCGAAGGCAGGCAGCGTGCGCTCGCAGGCGGCGCGAATGTCGGCCTGCGGACGCATCAGCAGCGCGAGTGTGGGCAACCGCTCCTGCAGCCGGTGCGCGGACGCATAGATGCGCAGCGTCGCTTCCAGCGCGGCGAGCGTCAGCTTGGAGACGCGCAGGGCGCGCTTGAGCGGATCGCGCTTGATGCGGGCGATCAGGTCGGCGCGGCCGACGATGATGCCGGCCTGCGGGCCGCCCAGCAGCTTGTCCCCGGAGAACGTGACCACGTCGGCGCCCGCGGCCAACGCGTCTTGCGGCAGCGGCTCGCGCGGCAAACCATAGGCGGACAGATCGATCAGCGCGCCGGAGCCGAGGTCGATCACGAAAGGCACGCCGTGCGCGTGCGCAATGCGTGCCAGTTCGGTCTCCGGCACGGCGGCCGTGAAGCCGGTGATCGCGTAATTCGATGCGTGCGCCTTCACCACCAGCGCGGTTCTGCTGCCGAAGGCGTTTTCGAAATCCGCCGCGTGCGTGCGATTGGTGGTGCCCACCTCGACCAGCTTGCATCCGGCGGCAGCCATCACGTCGGGCATGCGGAACGCCCCGCCGATCTCGATCAGCTCGCCGCGCGAAATCAAGACTTCCCTTTTGGCCGCCAGCGCCTTGAGCGTCAGCAGCACCGCGGCCGCGTTGTTGTTGACGACGGTGGCCGCCTCGGCGCCGGTCAAGTCGCGCAGCAATCCGGCGACGACGTCGTCGCGGTCACCGCGGCCGCCGGCCTCGAGATCGTATTCGAGCGCGGCATAGCCGCGCATCGCCGCTGCCACCGCGTCGATCGCTTCGTCGGCGAGCAGCGCGCGGCCGAGGTTGGTGTGAATGACCGTGCCCGTGAGATTGAAGACCGCGCGCAGCCGCGGCGCCACTGCCCGACGCACGCGCGCTTCGACCGCGGCGGCCAAGACCTCCAGCGCCGGCGCCGTGCCGCCGGCGCGCAGGCGATCGCGGCATTCGGCCAGTTCCGCCTGCACCGCGCGCTTGACCAGCGGCTGTCCGTAGGCGGCCAGCGCCGCGGCCAGCCGAGGGTGCGCGAGCAGGCGGTCGACCGCCGGCAGTTGCGAGAGCGCGGCAGCGGTCGTCGCGCTTGCCTCGCCCGCACCGGGCAGAGCCAAGTCGCTCATCGTTAACCGCTGCCGGGATGCAACAGGAAGTTTGGACCGGAACGGGCGTAACCGCGCTCGTCGACCAGGACGTCCAGCGCGAGCGAGGCCAGATCGTCGGCCATCGGCTCGAGCATAGGGTCCTTCTCCTGGTACAGGATCTTCAGGTACGACTTGCACTCGTCGCACGTCTCGGCGCGCACCGCGGCCTCGCCCGGCGCGCGGTCCGGCACCTCGATGCTCAGGTAACCGACGCCTTTCTCCTCTTCGCAGGCGCTGCACTTGACGCGCACCATGTTCCACTCGGTGCTGCACAGGGCGCACACGAGGTAGCGCAGATTCGCCTGCGGCCCGCCGATTCGCACCACGCTCGCCACCGGGCGCGTGCCGCACACAGGACAGACGGTCGCGACGTCGCAGTTGCCGACATCGGCCGGCGCCAGTGTGGCCGCACGGCGCGTGAAGTAAAGCTGAAGGGCGGCGCCGACCAGCGGCACGTGCTCGGCGTCTTCGTCGCCGGCGCCGCCGGCAAGCACCCGGTCCGCCAGCGCCTCGAGCGCGCGGTCGTCGAGCCGCTGCAGGCGCTCGAGCGCGGCCGCCAGCGGTTCGTTCGCTTGCGGGCGCAGCGCGGCCTCGATCCCGCGCAGGTCGTCGCGCCACTGCGCATCGCGTTCGTGCGTCAGCGCGGCGAGCGGCGGCATCCCATACGCGCGGCTCGCGGCGAGCGCCGATTCGGCAATGGGCGGCGCGGCGCGCGCGCCGTAGAGATCGGCCTGCGCGCGACAGACGCGCGCCATCAGCTGCAGATAGGGGCCGAGCGCATGGCCGCGCGCCAGTTGCTCGAATCGGGCCGCGCGCTCCGCGAAAAGCGTCGCCCCGGCAGGCAGCACGACACGCGGTGCGTGCTCGACGCGCTCGGTCGAACCGTCGGTAACGATACGGGTCGCCAAGGGTCCTCGCTCGAGATCGCCAAAAAAGACGGCGGCAAGCGCCGGGACATCCCCGACCGACTGCCGCCGCCGTTACGGGTTTCGGCTTCCTATTTCGCCGCGCCGGTCACTTTACGGTACCACAGCGGGTGGTGATGCTTGGCCCACTCGTGGCTGACGGTGCCACGGGTCATCGCGCGCAGGCTGCCCCGAACCCAGAAGATGCCGGCGTAAACGTGCACGATGATGCCGATGATCAGCACGAACGCCGCGATCGCGTGCACCACCGCCGCCAGCCGGATCACCGGGATCGGGAAGAAGCCGGCGAAGTACGGGCGCCACAGCACGATGCCGGATACCAGCAGCAGCACCATCGTGACGACCATCGTCCAGAACAGCTGTTTCTGGCCGATGTTGTACTTGCCGATCTCCGGCAGATTGCCTTCGCGGTTGTTGATCACGTCGCGCAGGTGCTTGCGCCATTCGCGGTCGTACGGCTGGATCACGTTGTCTTCCCAGTATCGCAACATCATGAACAGGAAGAACACGAACATCAGCACGCCGAGGAACGGATGCAGGATGCGCGCCCACACGCCGCCGCCGAGCATCCACGCGAGGAAGTAGAACGACGGATGGAAGAACGCCAACCCGGAGGCCGCGAGCAGGATGAAAAGGATCGCGACGATCCAGTGGTTGGTGCGCTCTGCCGGCGTGTAACGCGGCACCTCGCCGCTTTTCATCGCCACCTGGCTCATGCTTTGTCTCCCGACTCGACCTCTTTTGGACCGCGCGTGACGTAGTGGAAGAACGCGCCCAGAACCGCCAGGCCGATGCCGATCGACAGCAGCGGCTTGGTCACGCCTTTCCACAACCGCACCAGCGGGCTGACCTTCGGATCGCTCGGCAGGCCGCTGTACAGCTCGGGCCGGTCGGCGTGCTGTAGCACGTACATGACGTGCGTGCCCTTCACGCCTTGCGGGTCGTACAGGCCGGCGTTCTGGAAGCCGCGCTCCTTCAGGTCGTTCACCCGCTTGGTGCCGCGCGCGATCATGTCTTCCTTGGCACCGAACATAATCGCGCCGGTCGGGCAGGTCTTCACGCACGCCGGCTCCAGGCCCACGGCGACGCGGTCCGAGCACAGCGTGCATTTGTACGCCTTGTTGTCCTTCTTGCTGATGCGCGGCACGTTGAACGGACAGCCGGCGATGCAGTAGCCGCAGCCGATGCAGTTCTCCGAGATGAAA
>JAKANT010000073.1 GCA_021823635.1 Pseudomonadota bacterium | reverse complement strand
GCGGCGCTCGCCCGCCTGCTGGTGCTGCGCAAGGGCGATCTGATCGGCATGCAGAAGTTGGCGCCGCCGTTTGCCGGGCTGGTCGAGTCGCTCGCGCCGTTCGCGCGGCTGTTCACCTCGCCCGGCCCGATCTTCGAGCCGGAAGGGGTGCACGACGACGCGTGGCGTTCCGGCCGCGGCCTGTTCGCCGCCGGTTTCCGCCGCGGCGACATCGTGCTCAACACCTTTTCGTACCACCTGACCCCGGGCGGGTTCATCCTCGATTCGGGCGCGCGCGCGATCGGCTGCGTCGTGATTCCCGCCGGCCCCGGCAACACCGAGCAGCAACTAGAGGTGATCGAGCACCTGCGTCCGACCGCGTACGCCGGCACGCCGGACTTCTTGAAGATCCTGCTCGATGCGGCGGAACAAAAGGGCCGCAATGCGGGCTCGATCCGCAAGGCGGTGGTCTCGGGTGCCGCGTTTCCGCCCTCGCTTCAGGCCGAGATCAAGCGCCGCGGCGTGGATGCCTACCAGATCTACGCCACCGCCGACCTAGGCTGCATCGCCTATGAATCGCCGGCGCGCGAAGGGTTGATCGTCAACGAGGACGTGCTGCTCGAGATCGTGCGCCCCGGCACCGGCGAGCCGGTGCCGGACGGCGAGGTCGGCGAGATCGTGGTCACGTCGTTCGATCACGACCACCCTTGGATCCGGCTCGCGCTCGGCGATCTGTCGGCGATCATGCCCGGCACGTCGCCATGCGGCCGCACCAACGTACGCATCCGCGGCTGGCTGGGGCGGGCGGATCAGACGACCAAGGTCAAGGGCATGTTCGTACGTCCCGAGCAGTTGGCCGAGATCGGCAAACGTCACCCGGAAGTCGGGCGTCTGCGGCTGGTAGTGACGCGCGAGGGCGAGGCCGACGCGATGGCATTGCTGGCCGAATGCGCGCAGCCGAGCGACGCACTGGCGCAGCGGTTGGCCGAGTCGCTGCGCGCGGTGACCAAACTGGGCGGGCGTGTCGAGCTCGTCGCACCGTCCAGTCTGCCCAATGACGGCAAGGTGATCGAAGACCGCCGCGCCCTCACCTGAGCGCGGCGGCACGGTCTGTCCTGTCCTTTACTTGCAGGCGAAGCTCTTGGCGCGCTCGACGTCGCCGCCCACGTAGGTCGCTACACGCGGATACGGACACAACGGTCGCGTGCGGTCCGGCGCCCAGCCGGCCGGCACCTCGGGGTTCACGCCGCCGACATTGCCCGCGCCGCGCGCGCGCGCGATCACGCGCTCGGGCACGCGACCGCCCTCGACCCACTGCACCAGCGGTGTCAGCAGGTCGAATTGATCGGTCGACGCGCCGCCGCTGCAGTGGGCCATGCCGGGCACGAGGTACAGACGGGCGAAGCTGCGCGCCGCGCCGCCATGGTCGTGATCGCGATCGTCTTCGTGCGCATCGCGGTGACCGCGGCGCGACGGTGCATTCAGGCGGCGGAACCAGTCGATCGTGTCGTGGGCGGAAAAGATGGCGTCGCTGACCCCGTGATAGACGATCATGCGGCCGCCGCGGCGCTGCACGCCGCGCAACTGCGTGGCATTGGGCGGCGTCATGAACGACATGCCGGACTCGGTGTACGTGGCGTCGGTGGCGAAAATCGACGCGAACAGCGCATCGATGCTGCTGGTCAGCGCGAACGCCGGCCCGTTGAACGTGAGCGGATTCGCCGGCGGCGTGCCGAACACAAAGCCCACGGCGCCGGAATCGAGCGCGAGCGGGGCGACGAAATCCCAGAACACGTAATTGGCCGACGCGATGCCGGTGTCGTACGGGAAGCTCGCGTAGATGGCACGGCCGGCGCTGTCGCGCGCGCCGGCGAAGATGTTGCCGATCGCCGTCTTTTGCGCCGCGCTCAGGCAGGTCCCGTTGCGCGGGCCCTCGCAGGTCGGCACGTCGCGGTTCAGGTCGAACGCGCGCTGGCAGGCCCGCACGTCGTTGACGATGCCGTCGGCCAGCCCGTCCAGGGCGTCGCAGCGCTCGAGCACTTTGGCGGCGACCAGTTGCCGCTCGGTGGCGGTGAAGGCGGTCGAGAGATCCGGTAGGCCGGCGAACGGTCCGGCGGGGATCGTCACCCCCGGCAGGGCGAGCGGTGCGTACTGCTGCGCGCCGTAGATGTTGGCCACCGCGGCGCGCGGTAGGTTGAAGCCGGGCGCGCCGACCAGGTAGCCGTCGAATTGATCGGGATAGCGCGCCGCCGCCACCATTGCGTGCCGCCCGCCGTTGGAGCAGCCGCCGATGTAGGAGTAGCGCGCCGGCTTGCCGTAGGCGGCGCGGATCACGCTCTTCGCCATCGGCGTCAGCTTGCCGACCGCCTGGTAGCCGTAATCGAGGCGCGCCTGGGGATCCAGGCCGAAAGTCGGGTTCTGGGCCGCGGAATGGCCGGCGTCCGAGCTGATGACCGCGAAGCCTTGCAGCAGGGCGCTCGTCAGCGGACCGCCGCCGCTGGTGTTGCCGGTGGCCGGCACCACGTTGCCGTCGAGCCCGCCGTTGGCCTGATAGAAAAAGCGCCCGTTCCACGTCAGCGGCAGCCGCATCTCGAAGCCGATCGCGTAGGTCTTGCCGTCCACCGCACTGACGCGCTCGTGCATCTTGCCGAGCAGCCGGCAATGCGCGCCGACCGGCTGGCCGCCGATCGTGAGCGCTCCGGCCGGCACTTCGCTGGAGGCCGTGAACACCGTGTTCGGATAGGCGAGCGTGGCGGCGAGCGCGTCGCACGCGAGCGCCAGCGTGCCTCCACCGCGGGCGTTCTGCGCCACCGATCGCTCGGCGTCGGGTTGCGCCTCGGGTTCGACGCCGCCGCCGCAGGCTGCCGGTGCGAGTGCGGCGCACAGCCACAAAGGGAAGAGTCTGCGCTGCATCGTGGTCTCCTCGAAATGCGGCCGTGCTGCGGCCGGTCTTTATGCTTGTGAAGCAAAACGCTACGCCGCCTGGGAAGTTGCGTCAACCGTTTCACTTGAGAAAGAGCCGCCGCGCGCGCGCAGTTTGCTTCACGGCGTGAAACGCCGTGCCGGCCGTCATAATCGCGCCGATGACGAGCGGGGATGCGAGCACAGGCGGCAAGCGCGGCGCTGGCCAAGGCGGCACGCGCGCGCCGGCGCTCGACGACAGCGCGATGCTGAAGCTGCTCGGCTACAACCTGGCGCAGGCCTCGATCCCGACCACGCGCGTGTTTCGGCGCCGCATCGCGCCGCTCGGTCTGACCCAGGTCGAGTTCACGGTCCTGGTGCTGCTCGCCACCAACCCGGCGGTCACGCAAGGCCAGCTCGGCCGCACCCTCGGAGCGGCGCCTTCGAACCTTGCCAACCTGCTATCGCGGTTGGAGGGCAAGGGACTGATCGAACGCCGCCGCAGCCGCCGCGATGCGCGCGCTCAGGAATTGGCCTTGACGCGGCGTGGCGAGTCGCTGGCCAAGAAAGCGCTGGCGGCCTCCGAGGGCATGGAGGAGGGCTTGCTGCGCCACTTCAGCGCCGGCGAGCGGGCGATGCTGTTCGAGCTTTTGCAGCGCGTGGCGCGGCTGCGCCACGCCTGAGAGCGTCAGTCGGACGGGCGCGGAAAGTACGTCAACGCCGGGTCGCTGTCGCCGCGATACAGCGCCTCGACCAGCGCCGCGCGATGCGCAAGCACCGCGCGCTGGTTGATCGAGCCCTTGTCGGTGATTTCGCCGCGGTCGATCGAAGGCGGTTCCTGCAGCAGCAGCGCGCGCGCCACGCGGTTCGAGCTGCCGGTGCCGCTACGCCAGAGGCGGTCGATCAGGTCTTGGAAGTACGCGCGCACCGGCCCGCTGCGCAACACTTCGCCCAACGGCGCCTGCGGCGCGAGGCCGGCCAGCCGACGGCATTCCTCCAGGCGCGGAAACAGCAGCACCGCGACCTCGTCGCGATCGGGCGCCGCGATCACCGCATCCTGCACGTACGGGGCGCCCTCGGTCACGACGCGCGCCCGCAACGGGCCGACGCTGACGAACGTGCCCGTAGACAGCTTGAAATCCTCCGCCACCCGGCCGTCGAACAGCAGGCCGCGCTGCGGGTCGGCGGGATCGACCCAACGCACCGCGTCACCGGTGCGGTAGAAGCCTTCCTCGTCGAAGGCCTGCGCGGTCAGTTCCGGCTCGCGCCAGTAGCCCGGCATCACGTTGGGGCCGCGGAAGCGCACCTCGGTCTTCTCTCCGATCGGCACGAGCTTCGCCTCGACGCCGGGACAGGGCAGACCGACGTGGCCCGACCTGATGTCGGCGCGCAGCGCGAACATCGAAGAAGGCGCGGTCTCGGTCATGCCCAGGCCGGTCAGCATGCGGATGCGCATGCCGATCGTGCGTTCGGCCAGCCAGTCGAGCCGGTCCCAAACGGCCTGCGACAGGCCCGCGCCGGCGAAGAAAAACGCCTTGACGCGCGAGAACAACGACTGCCGCAGCGCGTCGTCGCTTTCCATCGCGGCCGCAATCTCCTCGAAGCCCTTCGGCACGTTGAAGTAGATCGTGGGCGCGATCTCGCGCAGATTCCTCAGTGTCGCGCCGATGCCCTGCGGGGTCGGCCTGCCTTCGTCGATGTACAGCGTGCCGCCGTTGTAGAGGGCGATGCCCACGTTGTGGTTGCCGCCGAACGTGTGGTTCCACGGCAGCCAGTCCACCAGTACCGGCGGCTCCTCCGCCAGAAACGCCAGGCACTGGCGCAGCATCTGCTGGTTGCTGCAGAGCATGCGGTGCGTGTTGATGACCCCTTTCGGCAGCTTGGTCGAGCCGGAGGTAAACAGGAACTTGGCGATCGTCTCCGGCCCCACCCGCGCGTGCGCCTGCGCCAGCGCCGGCCCGGCGGTGGCGGCGAGCAGCGCGGAAAACGGCGTGGTCTTGCGTTGGGCAAGCGTGCCCTCTGCGAGCACCACTTCGATGTCTGGCGCCACCACGGCCTCGATCGCCGCCGCGTAGGCCGGATTGGCCGCGAACACCAGGCCCGGCGTGAGCTTGGCGAGGATGTGACGCAGGCGCCCGAAGTCGCGCGACACCAGCGAGTAGGCGGGCGAGATCGGCGCATACGGCACGCCCGCGTACATGGCCCCGAAGGCGAGCGTCAGGTGTTCGAGATCGTTGTCGGACAGGATCGCCACCGGCCGCTCGGGCGACAGCCCGCGCTCGACCAGCGCGGCGCCGACGGCGCGCGCGCGCGCCTGCATTTCGGCGTACGTGATGCGGCGCCAGTCGCCTCCGGCCTCACGCTTGGCCACGAACACCCGCTGCGGCGCTTCCTGTGCCCAGCGGTCCAGGCAATCGGTCAGGCGCGCGGGGTAGGGCTCGAGCGGCGTGGTCGCGCGCAGCACTTGCACGCCGTCGGCGCGCGTCTCGATGTCCGCCTGCAGGCAGCCGCCGACCGCGATTTCGCGGTAGCGCACAGCGCTTTGCATCGCCACCTCCTCCGTGCCCCGGCCTACGACGGTTTACGCACCTTTTCGCCGCGCCCTTCCAGGAAATCGCGCATGCGCTGCTTGGCGGCTTCGTCGCCCTGGCTGATCGCCGCCATCAGCGCTTCCATGAACAGGCCGTCGGGCTGCGACAGCTGGGCGATGCGCGGCAGCGCCTGGATCACCGCGTAATTCGACAGCGGCGCGTTGTTCGCGATGCGTTGCGCCAGCTCCAACGCTTTCTGCAGGGCCTGCCCCTCCTCGACCAGGTAATGCGACAGCCCGCAGGCCTGCCCTTCCTGCGCGTCGAGCACGCGCCCGGTCAGCATCATGTCGGTCATACGCGCGAACCCGATCAGCCGCGGCACGCGCGCCGAGCCGCCGCCACCGACGAACAGCCCGCGCTTGCCCTCGGGCAGCCCGTAGAAGGCCGTCTTATCGGCGACACGGATGTGGGCGGCGGCGGCCAGCTCCAGCCCGCCGCCCACCACCGCGCCGTGTAGCGCCACCACGACCGGAATGCGCCCGAACTGGATACGGTCGAACGCCGCATGCCACATGCGCGCGTGCTCCACCCCTTCGAACACGCTGCGCTCGGCGAGCTCCGACAGATCGAGCCCGGCGCAGAAGTGCTCGCCGGCGGCCGAGATCACCGCCGCGCGCGCCTGCGGCGGCGGGTCGTCGAACGCCGCGTGCAGGGCACCGATCAGGGCGTCGTTCAGGGCATTACGCTTGGCCGGGCGGTTCAGGCGCAGGTGCAGCACCGGCCCCACCAGCTCGCGCGCCAGCAGCGTATTGTCCGGATGCGGGTTGGCGTCGCTCATACTAGGGCAAGAACTTATGCAAAATAAAAAGTCTAGGAGGCTGCGCGGCGCTTGACAACCGCTTTGCTCGCTTGGCAGACGCGCGGCCGCCACCGCGTACGGCCTCCTTTTTTATTTATGATTGTGAAGTGATTCGTTGCCGGGGACGCCGCCGATGAGAACCGCCGATCTGATCGCGATCGATGTGCACACCCACGCCGAAGTGTCGTGCTGGAACCCGTTCGACGCCTACGGCGAGGAATACGACCGCGCCGCCGACAAATACTTCCGGTCCAACCGCCGGCCGACGATCGCCGAGACGATCGCCTACTACCGCGAGCGCAAGATCGGCCTCGTGATGTTCACGGTCGACGCGGAGGCGCAGATCGGACGGCGCCGCATCCCGAACGAGGAAATCGCCGAGGCGGCGCGCAACAACGCAGACATCATGATCGCGTTCGCCAGCGTCGATCCGCACAAGGGGAAAATGGGTGCGCGTGAGGCGCGCCGCCTGATCGCCGAACACGGCGTGCGCGGTTTCAAGTTCCATCCGACCGTGCAGGGCTTCTATCCGTACGACAAGATGGCATGGCCGATCTATGAGGTGGTGGCCGAGCACAAGCTGCCGGCCATCTTCCACAGCGGCCACTCCGGCATCGGCAGCGGCATGCGCTGCGGCGGCGGGCTGCGGCTCGAGTACTCCAACCCGATGCACCTGGACGACGTGGCGATCGCGTTTCCCGACATGAAGATCGTGATCGCGCATCCGTCGTGGCCGTGGCAGGACGAAGCGCTGTCGGTGGCGATGCACAAGCCGAACGTTTGGCTCGACCTGTCCGGCTGGTCGCCGAAGTATTTCCCGCCGCAACTGGTGCAGTACGCGAACACGCTGCTGAAGGACCGCGTGCTGTTTGGCTCGGACTGGCCGCTGATCACACCCGACCGCTGGCTGCACGATTTCGAGCAGGCCGGCTTCAAACCCGAGGTGCGGCCGCTGATCCTGAAGGACAACGCGATGCGGCTGCTGGGGCTGGACGCCGCGCCGGCCACGTGAAGCGGCGGCGTCCGCGTCAGTGCAGCGCGGCCAGCGCGAGCAGTCCGGCCGCGGTGTTCGAGATCGGGATGTGGTAGTGGCTGTGCACCTTGCGCACCGCGC
>JAKANT010000072.1 GCA_021823635.1 Pseudomonadota bacterium | reverse complement strand
ATGGCGATGGTCGATTCGACGCTGGGCTCGTCGACCAGCACCTTCTGGAAGCGCCGTTCGAGCGCGGCGTCCTTCTCGATGTACTTGCGGTATTCGTCGAGCGTGGTGGCGCCGATGCAGTGCAGCTCGCCGCGCGCCAGCGCGGGTTTCAGCATGTTGCCGGCGTCGATCGCGCCCTCGGCCTTGCCGGCACCGACCATCGTGTGGATCTCGTCGATGAAGACGATGATGCGGCCCTCCTCGGCGGCGATTTCTTTCAGCACCGCCTTGAGCCGTTCTTCGAACTCGCCGCGGTACTTGGCGCCGGCCAGTAGCGCCGCCAGATCGAGCGTCAGCACGCGCTTGTTTTTCAGCGTCTCCGGCACCTCGCCGTTGACGATGCGCTGCGCAAGCCCTTCGACGATCGCGGTCTTGCCCACCCCCGGTTCGCCGATCAGCACCGGGTTGTTCTTGGTGCGCCGTTGCAGGATCTGCACGACGCGCCGGATCTCGTCGTCACGGCCGATCACCGGGTCGAGCTTGCCCTGGCGCGCGCGCTCGGTCAGATCGATCGTGTACTTCTTGAGCGCCTCGCGCTGCGCCTCGGCCTCGGCACTGTCGACCCGTGCGCCGCCGCGCACGGCGTCGATTGCCGCTTCCAGCGATTTGCGGTTGAGTCCGTGATCACGAGCCAGCCGGCCGGCGTCGCTCTTATCGTCGGCGAGCGCCAGCAGGAACATCTCGCTGGCGATGTAGGCGTCGCCGCGGCGCTGCGCTTCCTTGTCGGCTTGGTTCAACAGGCCGATCAACTCGCGCCCGATCTGCACTTGGCCATCCGTGCCCTGAACCTGCGGCAGGCGCTTGACGGCGTCTTCGACGGCTTTCGCCAGCCCGCCGACGTTGACACCCGCGCGCTGCAGCAGCGACCGCGCGCCGGTGTCCTCCGAACGCAGCATCGCCGCCAGCAGGTGCAGCGGCGTGATGTACTGGTGATCGTTGCCGACGGCGATCGACTGCGCGTCGGCCAGCGCTTCCTGGAATTTGGTCGTGAATCGGTCTTGTCTCATTTGGGGTCACCGGCGTGGCTTGGATCGCCCTTTAGCTGCGGTCGCGCCAGGGGTTTTCAACCCCGCCGCATAGAATCCCGCCGGCCGTGCGATCGAAAATCGTTGCCGTGCTGCTCGCCGTTTGCCTCGCGGGCCCGACGGGGGCAGCCGAGCTGCCGCCGGCGCGCTTCATCGTTCCAGAGGCGGCAGCCAAGGATCTGGAACCGTTGCTCGAACGAGTGCTGGAGAGTGCGCGCCTGGCCGACCCGTTCGACCCGGAGGACGACGAGCGCCTGCTGCGCCGGCTGCGCGACGCCGCCATCGACGCGCTGGCGACCGAAGGCTATTTCAGCGCCCGTATCGCCGTGGAAGTGGATGCCGAGAAGCGAGCCCGCTACGCGCTGCGCGTCGATCCGGGAGCGCGCGCGATCGTTCGCAGCGTCGATATCCGGCTGCGCGGCGGCATCGAAGCTCAACCGGCCCGCATTCGGGAACTGGTGGCCGAATGGGAACTGCCGGCGGGCCAGCCCTTTCGCGATTCCGTTTGGTCGGCCGCCAAGACGCGCCTGGTGGCGCGCGTGGGGGAGCGCGATTTCGCCGCCGCGCGTCTGGTCGATTCGCAGGCCACGGTCGACGTCGAAACGGCATCGGTCGCATTGCTGGTCGAAGTCGACAGCGGTCCGGCTTTCACGCTCGGCGCCCTGCAGATCTCGGGCTTGCGGCGCTATGACCCGCAACTGGTCGAGCGCTACAACCCGTTCGCGGTTGGCGATCGCTACGACGCGGCCAAGCTGCTCGACTTTCAGCGCCGGTTACAGGCGGCGCCCTATTTCAGCCGTGTCGCGGTCGACATCGACGCGACACCGCAGTCGCCGCAGCGCGTGCCGATCCGTGTCGAGCTGGTCGAGGCGCAAACCAAACGTGTTTCGTTCGGCGTCGGCTATTCGACCAACACCGGCCCACGGCTGGAAGCGACGTACCGGCAATCCCTCGTGTTTGGCTTTCCGTACACGCTGCAGACGGGCTTGGGCGTAGACACGACGCGCAGCGTCGCCTTCGCCGACCTGCTGCTGCCTCCGAAGCCGAACGGCGCGCTCGACAGCATCGGCGGGCTGATCGAGAACACCGACATCGAGAACGTACTGACGCGCCGCTGGGCGGTGGGCGTGGCCCGCGCCGCAACGCAGGAGCGCAGCGATTCCGCCATCGACACGCGGCTGGCGGTGGGCTTTCAGCGCGAGCAGCGGCGGCCGAAGGTCGGCGACGCGTTCCAGGCGCGCACCAACGACGTCGTGTCGAGCACCTATACCTGGACACGCCGGGCGGTGGATTCGATCACCGATCCGCGGCGCGGCGACATCCTGACGCTGCGCGTCGGCGGCGGCCTGGCCCGCTCCGGCATCAGCGACACGTTTCTGTACGGTTACGGCCGCTACCTGCGCTACTTCGAGCTGGGTCGAAGCGGGCAACTCATCCTGCGCGGCGAAGCCGGCCACACGGTGGCCGACGACATCGACCGCGTGCCCAACGAGTTCCTGTTCCGCGCCGGCGGTGCCGGCAGCGTGCGCGGCTACGCGTACCAAAGCCTGGGCGCGAAGACCGGCGGCGCCACGCTCGGCAGCCGCTCGCTCGTGGCCGGTTCGGCAGAGTACGTTCACTGGTTCACAGGCACCTGGGGCGGCGCGCTGTTCTACGACGTCGGCGACGCCGACGACCGCTTGCTCGACGTCACCTGGGCCAAAGGCTACGGCGCCGGGGCGCGCTGGAAGACGATCGCCGGACCGCTGGCGCTCGACGTCGCCTACGGCGAGCGCGTGCGCCGCTGGCGCGTGCACTTCGCGATCGCCATCGCGTTCTGAGGATCGATGAACGCGACCCCGCAACCCCTGCTTCGCGCCGCCAGCCGCGCTGCGGTGTGGGGCGCGCTGCTGCTCTTGGCCTGCGCCGGCGCCGCCGCCGCGGCGGTCGCCTGGCTTGCCTCGACGACCGCGGGTCTGGTCGCGGTCGTGCGGCTGGCGAACGCGCTCGCCCCGATCACGCTGCAGGTGCAAGGCGCGCAGGGCTCCTTGCGCGCAGGCTTTCGCTTCGCGCGCCTGCGCGTGACGGTGGCGGACACCGAGATCGAGCTGCACGACGCGTCGGCGCGCATCGCCGAGGTCGCGGTGCGCCCTTGGCGAATCGATTTCGAAACGCTCACGGCGGCGCGCGTCGCCGTGCGCGTGCGTCCGTCGCCGCTGCCCTCGCCGCCGCTGCAAACGATCGGCGCGCCGGTCGCCACCCGCGTGCAGCGCTTGCAGATCGGCCAGTTCGTCCTACACGTCGGCGCCGACGGCAACGCCACCGAGATCGCGGCGCGCGAAATCGAGGGCACGATCGCGCTAGATGCCGACGGCTATCGCATCGAACAAGGCACCTTCACCTTCGGAGCCCGCGACGCGCCGCTCGTGGCGACGGTTCGCGGCTACCTCGCCGCTCGCCGCCCGTTCGCGCTTACCGCGCGCGGCACGCTCGGCTCGCGCCTGCTGGACGAGCCGGTGCAGGCGTCGCTTGCCGCCGAAGGCTCGCTCGAACGCTTCGAAGTGACGGCCAGTGTTACCGGCGGCGGCGCGCGCGGCATGCTCGCCGCCACCGTGGCCAGCTTCGCCACACCGGCGCTGCAATCGCTGCGCGCGGACCTGTCCGGCATCGATCCGCGCGTCTGGGCCGCCGCGGCGCCGCGCGCGACACTGCACGTGCAGGCGGATCTGAGGCCGCTCGAAGGCGCCCCCTTTGGCCTGGCGGGCAGCGCGCGCGTCGCCAACGGCGCGCCCGGGCCGATCGACGCCGATCGCATCCCCGTGCGCGGCGCCGCAGGCCGCGTGCACTGGCGCGCCGACGAGCTGCGCATCGACGACGCCGAGGTCGAGCTCGTGCGCGGCCGCGCGCGCGGTTGGTTCGCGCTGCGATTCGGCGCTACGGTGGCGTGGCAGACCGAAGCGCGGCTGAGCGCCGTCGATCCGTCCGCGATTCACGGCAGACTTCGCCCGCTGCGCGTCGACGGCCGGCTGTCGGCGCAGCGCGCCGGGGCGGCGAGCCAGGTCGTCGCCGAACTTCGGCATCGGGGCGACTTCGACGCCACGCTCGCCCTGGACCTGAACGCTAACGAAAGGCAGGTGCGGTTGTACCGCGCGTCGCTCGCGCTCGGCGACGGACGCCTCGAGGCCGCCGGCGACATCGGGCTGGCCGGCACACGCAGCGTGCGCTTGATCGGAAACGTCGTCGCGTTCGACCCCGGGCGGCTGGTCGAGGGACTGAACGCGCGCATCAACGGCGAATTTGCGCTCGATGGCCACTTGCAGCCGCAGCCCAGCGGACGCGTGGACCTGCGCTTGAGCGACAGCGTGGCGTTCGGCCGCCCAATCGGCGGGCGTGCCAGCGCAAGCCTTTCGGAGACGCAGGGACTGGCGCTCGATCTGGACCGTGCGCTGCGATCGGCGCGGTTGCGCGCAGCCGGCGGACTCGGCGCTCCGGACCGTGCGCTGCGCATCGAACTCGACGCGCCGGCACTCGACGAACTGGCGTTGCCCGTCAAGGGTGCGTTGTCCGCGCGCGCCACTGTGCGCGGCGACTGGCGCGCCCCGGCCGTCGATGCCCGTCTGCAGGCCAACGGGTTGCGCGCCGGCCGCCAGACGATCGACGACCTGCGGCTGCTGCTCGAGTACGGCGGCGGCACCGACGGCGCACTGTCGCTGCGTGCCGAAGTCGCGGGCCATCGTTTCGCGGGCAACCCGTTGGCGTCGCTGCGCACCGCCACGCTCGCGGTCGACGGCCGCCTGGGCGAACACACGGTGCGCCTGGACGCGGTGTACGACGAGACACAGAACGCCCGCCTCGTCGCCCAGGGCGGCTGGTCGCAGGCGCGCTGGCGCGGACGCGTGACCGAGGCTTCGGCCGGCGCTCCCTTCGCGCTGGAACTGCTCGAGGCGGCGCCGCTCGAAGCCGACCCCGCAACGCTGCGGCTGGGTCCGGCGCGGCTGCAGGCTTTCGGCGCCGCGATTTCCCAGCTCCGCCTGGAGGCGGGCAGCGGCGAACTGGCGACGAGCGGCCGCTTCGACGGCTTTCGACCCGGCGAGGTCGTCACACGGCGCATCGTCGACGTTTTGCCGCGGGGACCGCGCGAGCCGCTTGCGCTGCGCGGCGCGTGGCGGCTGCGGCTGGGGGCCACCGCCGACGGCGAACTGTCGATCGAGCGCGCCGGCGGCGACCTGTACGCCGGCGCCGGCAGCGACACGGCAATGGGTTTGAGCGACCTGCGCTTGCAGGCGAGCCTGCGCGCCAACGCACTCGCCGCCGAGGCCTACCTGCGCGGCGAACGTGTCGGCCGCCTGAGCGCAACGCTGTCGGCGCGCGTCGAGCGCGATGTCGAGGCCGGTTGGCGGCTGGCGCCGTCGCAGCCTTGGCTTATCGAGGCCGACGCCGATCTTCCTTCCATCGCCTGGATCAATTCGCTCGCCAGCGAACGCGTGCGGGCCAACGTTCGCATCGACGGGGCCGCGGCTGGACGGCTCAAGGTCGAAGGCACCCCGGCCAAGCCACTGGCCGCCGGTGCGATCACCGGCAACGGCCTGCGTCTGGCGTGGATCGAGCAGGGCGTGCGGCTCGAAAACGGTCGGCTGGCCGCACGCGTGGAAGACGACAGCGTCATCCTCGACGAACTGCGCTTCGCCGGGCCGCCGCGCGTGCGGCCGGCCGACCGGCGCGTCGCGCAAATGATGGCCAAGCTCGAGCCGGGATTCGTCGCCGCCAGCGGGCGCCTGAAGATTCCGGACCTCACCGGCTTCGTACAGGTGCAGGCGCAGCGCGTGCCCCTGCTGCAGCGGCCCGACCGCTGGGTGGTCGTGACGGGCGGCGCAAACATCGAGTTCTCGCCGAAGCGCGTGCAGTTCAACGGCGCGGCCGCGGCCGATGCCGGCTTCGTGGACTTCTCGCGTCCCGACCTGCCGACGCTGTCGTCAGACGTGATCGTGATCGAAAGCGCCGCCGCTGCGCGCGAGCGCGAGCCGCGCGTGGCCTTCGGCTTCGACCTCGGCCTCGATCCCGGAGCGGCGTTCTACCTGCGCGGCGCCGGACTCGACACGCGCGTGGCCGGCGCCGTGCGCCTGCGCAGCGAGGGTAAGGGCATCGTGCGCGCCAGCGGCGCCTTGACCGCCGAAGACGGCACCTACGAAGGCTATGGCCAGAAGTTGCGCATCGCCCGCGGACGCGTGAACTTCCAGGGCCCGCCCGAGAATCCGGGGCTCGACATCCTCGCGCTGCGCACGGGACTGCCGCCGGAAGCGGGTGAAATCGGCGTCTCGATCACGCGTACCGCCGCCAACCCGCTGATCCGCCTGCACTCCGATCCGCCGCTGCCCGATGTCCAGGCGCTGTCGTGGTTGGTGCTGGGTCGGCCTGCGGAGCAGTCCGGCGCCGACAACGTGGCCTTGGCGCGCGCCGCCATCGGGTTGCTCGCCGGCGGCGGCGAAGGGTTGCCGACCACCCTGGCGCGACAGCTCGGCATCGACGAGATCAGCCTGCGCGTCGGTAGCGTCGGCGAAGGCAGTTCGCTGCTGCCGCGCTCGGGTGTGGCCGGCAGCCTGCGCGGCGACCGGGTCGGCGGTGGCACGACCTACGGCGAGATCGTCACGATCGGCAAGCGGCTGAACGAGGCGCTGACGGTCAGCTACGAACAGGCGCTCGCCGGTGCAGCGGGCGTCGTGCGGGTCAGCTACCAGTTGACGCGGCGGCTGTCGCTGATCGCGCGCGCCGGCACCGAAAACGCGCTCGACCTCGTCTACAGCATCGCGTTCGATTGAGCCGCGATCGAACGCCGCAAGCAGCCCGTCACGACGCCGCCTGGCCGCGCACCACGACCACCGGCACGGTCGCGTGCTCGAGCGTCTCCTGCGTCACCGAGCCGAGCAGCGCGCCGGTGTGCGTGCCGAGGCCGCGCGTACCCATCGTGATCTGATCGGCATTGCGGCTGGCGGCGAACTCGGCGATCACGCGCCCGGGCGAACCGACGAATTGATGCACGCCGTAGCGCACGCCCGCGGCATCGAGCAAGGCGCGCGCCGGCGCCAGCGCCCGGTCGCTCTTTTCGCGGTGGTAGTCCTGCAGCGCTTCGCGCGACACGAAACTGGCGACGTCGCCGGACACGCCGCGTTGCACGTTGACCAGGTCCACCTCCAGCGCCACGTCCGGCGCCAGCCGCGACTTCATGTCGAGCACGTGGCGCACCGCCGCCAGCGAGTGCTCGGAGCCGTCGGCCGCGAGCACCACGTGCAATTTGCGCCCGGCCGCTGCCGGCGCCGGCGCCTCCGCCAGCGCGCGCGCCGGCAGCGGCACGCGGGCGCGC
>JAKANT010000071.1 GCA_021823635.1 Pseudomonadota bacterium | reverse complement strand
CGCGCCGCGCGCCTTCGATGACGTGATTGTTGGTGACGACGTGGCCCGCCGTGTCCCAGACGAAACCGCTGCCGGCGCCCTGCCCGACCTCGGCCGTGAACAGCCCCGTGCGCTGCACGACCTCGGTCGTGATGTACGCGACCGAGGGCGCGGCGTTTTCGAACAGGGCCACCAGATGGCGCTCGGATTCGAGCAGCGGGCCGCGCGGCGTCACCGCGCGCGGCTCGGCGCGCGGCGGCATCTGGCCCAGCACCACCGCGGTGCCCACGCCCGCGGCGAGCAGCGCTACCACCAAGGCCAGCCGGCGTGCATTACCGTTTCGCATGCGAGTTCCCGGGAGAAAAAATGAAGCCGTACGACGTCCGTCACAACGCCGCCGAGCAACGCTTCGAGGTCGTGATCGACGGCTTGCTGTCGCGCGCGGATTATCGGCTGGCCGACGGCGTGATGCACCTCGTGCACACGGAGGTGCCGCCGGCGCTGGAAGGCCGCGGCATCGCCGCCGCGCTGGTAGCGGCGGCGCTTGCGCACGCGCGCGCGCACGGGCTCAAAGTGCTACCGGTGTGCTCGTACGTGCGCGTCTACATGAAGCGCCATCCGGACACGCAGGACCTGCTGGCGCGCTGATGGCGCGGCGCTAGCCGTTCGACATCGCGTAAGTGATGACGGAAAACACGACGCCCTGCGGGTCCTGCAGCACGGCCATGCGGCCCACCGACGGCACCTCGGTCACCGGCACCAGCACCTTGCCGCCCAGTTCGACCGCGCGCCGGCAGGTCGCTTCGACATCGTCCACCGTGATGTAACTGCCCCAGGCGGGGGCCATGCCGGCGGCGTCCGGCGGGATCTTCATCATGCCCGCCACCGACGTCTCGCCCACCTGGAACGTGGTGTACTCCCCGCGCGGCATGTCCATCGTCTTGCTGCCCCAGCCGAACAGCGCGGTGTAGAACGCGCGCGCCGCTTCCGGGTCGCACGTCAACAGCTCGTTCCAGGAGAACGCGCCGTGTGTCTTGAACACGTCCATGCTTCCCTCCCCGTCGTCAACGGCCGCAGTATGCGGCCAGCGCGCGCGCCCGCGTGAGGGCGGCACCTGCCGAAGGCAGGCTCGCGATCGCTGGAACGCGCGATGCGGCGCGCATGGCACACTGGCCGCATGAACGAAGCGCGCACGGTCCGACGCTCGCGCCGGCGTTGGCTGCTCGCCGACATCGGCGGCACATACGCTCGGCTCGCGGCCTGGCTGCCCGCGCTCGGATTGATCCACCCGCGCCGCTATCGCAACGACGATTTCGACGGCCTCGAGGCGCTGCTCGTTTCGTATCAGAACGAGCTGGACCGGCCGTGCAATCGCGCGCTTCTCGCGCTGGCGTCGCCGGTGGCCGGCGACGAACTGAAATTCACCAACCGCCCGTGGCGCTTCTCCGTCGCCGCCTTGCGGCAGCGGCTCGGCCTCGACGAACTGACCTGCGTGAACGATTTCGTCGCCGCCGCCGCGGGGGTGACGACGCTCGCCGCGGGCGATGCCGAGGCGCTGCAGGCGCCTGGCGGGCAGCCGCGGCCAACGCTGGCGATCGGCCCCGGCACCGGACTGGGGGCAGCGGCGGTGCTCGACGCCAGCGCGCGCGCGATGCAGGTGCTGCCGAGCGAAGCCGGGCATATGGGTTGCGCGCCGTTGGATGCGGCCAGCGCAGCGCTGGCTGCCGCGGCCGCACGGCGCTACGGCCGCGCGTCGTGGGAGCGGCTGCTGTCGGGCGAAGGGCTGGCGCTGATCGACGCCACGCTGCGCGGCGTCGATACCCTCGATGAACCGGCGCAGGTCGCGCGCCGCGCGCTCGCGGGCGACGAAAAGGCGCTGGCCGCCGCGCGCGAGTTCTCGCGCCTGCTCGGCGCCTTCGCCGGCGACCTCGTGCTCGCGTTCGGCGCGCGCGGCAGCGTCTATCTGACCGGCGGCGTGCTGGAGGGGCTTAACCGCGCCTTCGATGCCGCGGCGTTTCTCGACGCGTTTTCGGCCAAGGGCCGCTTCGCGGCGGCGCTTGCCGCCGTGCCCGTGTATCGCGTGCGCGCGCCGGACGTCGCGCTGCGCGGGCTAATGCGCATCGCCGCGGGGACCATCGCGGTGCCCGCCGTCGGCGCGCGCGGATAAGCGGTTCGGTTCAACGCGGCCGCGCCGCCGCGAACGCCTCGGCGCAGGCGCGCAAACGCGGATCATCGGCCCAGCGCTCCAGCGCCGGCGCGATCTTGCGCCGCCAGTTCGGGTACGCATCGACCGTGCCCGGCACGTTGGCCTGATCGCGCTCGCCGAACACGTCCTCCGGCTGCACGACCGCGATCGCCGAAGGCGTGCGCGCCAGGTGCGCATGGACGGCCAACGCCAGCGCATCGTCGAACGCCGCCGGCGCGGCGTAGTCCTGCGCCAGCAGCCCTTCGCGCTTCAGCCGCTCGACCAGCAGCGCGCGGTCGCGCGCGCGCGCCGTCCGCTGCGCGGCGGCAAAGGCCATATCGGGCCACAGGCCGAGCGCCTCGCGCAGCGCCAGGTCGCGCTCCTCCCACCAGCCGGCGAGCGTCGGCAGATCGTGCGTGCTGACGGTGGCCACCGCTGCCGGCGGAAAGGCATCGGCAGCGCGAAAGCCGCCCTCGGCGTCGCGCTCGAAGTAAAGCACCCGGTACGAAAGGGCGCGCGCGGCGGCCAGTGCGGCGCGCACTTCGTCCGGCACCGTGCCGAGGTCTTCGCCGATCACCAGGCACCGGTGAAGCCGGCTCTCGGTCGCGACCGCCGCCAGCAGCGCGCCAAACGGATAGCGAACGTACGCGCCGTCGGTGGCCTGCGCGCCGGCCGGAATCAGATACAGCCGCCGCAGCCCCATCACGTGGTCGATGCGCAGCGCGCCCGCGTGCCGCATGTTGGCGCGCAGGACATCGACGAATGGCGCGCAGGCGGCGGCGTGCAGCCGCTGCGGCCGCCAGGGCAACAGGCCCCAGTCCTGACCGCGCGGGTTGAAATCGTCCGGCGGTGCGCCGATGCGCAGTCCGTGCGCGTAAAGCTCGCGTTCGGCCCAGACATCCGCGCCGTTGGCGTCCACCCCGACCGCGAGGTCCGCATACAGCCCAATGGCCATGCCGAGCGCGCGCGAGCGCGCCGCCGCCGCGGCGAGCTGTGCGTCGGCCAGCCACTGCAGGTACGCGTAGAAGTCGATGCGATCGCGGTGCGCGCGCGCGAAGTCCGCCACCGCGGGCGCGGCCGGATCGCGATAGGCCGGCGGCCAGTTCGGCCAGCCCCAGCAGGCCGGATCGCGCGCGTACAGGTGCTCCTGCAGCGCCTCGAACAGCGCATGCCGGTAAAGCGGCTCGCCGCCCGCGCGTTTGAACGCCTCGAACTCGGCGCCGCGGGCCGGGTTGTCGCGCAGGGCCGCGAACAGCCGTTCGAAGAGTTCGAACTTCGCCGCGCGCACGCCCTCGTAATCGACGTGCATCGCCGCGCGCAGCGCGCGCAGCCGCGCCTGAAACGCCGCCGACCCGACGAGCGCGCGCGCCGGCGCGCTGGCGGCAAACTCGGGCACCGCTTCCACGTCCACGTACAGCACGTTCAGGAAGCGGCGGCTCGACGGCGCATAAGGGCTGCAGTGGCGCGCGTCGTGCGCAAACAGCGCGTGCAGCGGATTGACGCCGACCAGATCCGCACCATGGCGCGCCGCCAGTTCCAGCAGCGCCGTCAGATCGGTGAAGTCGCCGATGCCCCAGTTGCGCGCCGAGCGCAGCGCGTACAGCTGCACGGCGAAGCCCCAGACGCGGCGGCCCTGCTCGAGCGCGGGCGGCCAGTGGCACGGCGGCACGGCGGGCGGCATCGCCTCATCGGCGGCCGGCGCCCCCGGGTCGACTGCCAGCACCGCCAGCAGCGCGCGCACGGTCTGGTCGCTCGCCTCGCGCCACCGGCCCCAGATGTCGTGGTAGCCGGGCTCGATGCCGCACGCGGCGGCGCGCTGCGCGAGCGACTCATCCATCGCGGCGCTCCACTTCCGGCGCGGCCACCAGCAACGCCAGCGCGCGCGCCGCCAGACGGTATGCGTCACCGGCCACCGGCACCGAGCGCAGCCCGTCGTCGCGCGCGGTGTCGAACTCGACCCGCCAGGCTCTTCCGCCCGATACAGCGGGCAGGCAGAAGTCGCGCGGCTCGGAATGCGCGTTGATCAGCAGCAACAGGTCGTCGTCGCAAAGCGTCTCGCCGCGCGGTCCGCGCTCGCGCAGGTCGGCGCCCGCAAGCCATACCGCGAGTGCGCGCGTCGCGGGCGCCTCCCAGTCGGACGTCGTCATCGGCGCGCCGTCGGGCCGCCGCCAGGCGATGTCGCCATCGCGCAAGAACGCGCGCCGGCGCAGGCTCGGATGCGCGCGGCGCAGCGCGGCGACCCAGCACACGAACGCGAGCAGCCCTTCGCGCTCGGCGTCGAGCGCCCAGTCGAGCCAGCTCGTCTCGTCGTCCTGGCAGTAGGCGTTGTTGTTGCCGCGCTGCGTGCGGCCGATCTCGTCGCCGCCGAGGATCATCGGCACGCCTTGCGACAGCAGCAGCGTGGCGATCAAGTTGCGCTGCTGCTGCGCGCGCAGGCGGTTGATCCGCGCATCGTCGGTCGGCCCCTCGACGCCGTAGTTGCACGACAGGTTGTTGTCGTGGCCGTCGCGGTTGTCTTCGCCGTTCGCCTCGTTGTGCTTGCGCTCGTACGACACCAGGTCGCGCAGCGTGAAGCCGTCGTGCGCGGTCACGTAGTTGACGGCTGCCTGCGGTCGCCGGCCGGCGTGCGCGAACAGGTCGGCCGAACCGGTGAGCCTGCGCGCGAACTCGCCGGCCAGCCCCGCATCGCCGCGCCAGAACGCGCGCATCGCGTCGCGGTAGCGGTCGTTCCATTCGGCCCAGCCGGGCGGAAAGCGCCCGAGGCGGTGGCCGTCCGCCCCGAGATCCCACGGCTCGGCGATCAGCTTCACGCGTGCGAGCACCGGATCCTGCGCGACGGCGGCGAGGAAGGCGCCGGCGGGCTCGAAGCCGTGCGCACCGCGCGCAAGCGCCGTGGCCAGGTCGAAGCGGAAGCCGTCCACATGAAACTCGGTGACCCAGGCGCGCAGCGAATCCAGCACCGATTGCAGCACGCGCGGGTGGGCGACGTTCAGCGTGTTGCCGCAGCCGGTGAAGTCGACGTAATCGCGGCGGTCCGCCTCGCGCAGCCGGTAATAGGCGGCGTTGTCGATGCCGCGCCAGCACACCGTGGGGCCGAGCCGGTCGCCCTCGCCGGTGTGGTTGTAGACGACGTCGAGGATCACTTCGATGCCGGCGGCGTGCAGCGCCTTGACCATGGCCTTGAATTCGGTGACCGGATCGGCTCCGGCCGCATAGCGCGGCTCGGGAGCGCAGAAGGCAAGCGGGTTGTAGCCCCAATAGTTGACGCGCCCGCTTTCGACCAGGCGCCGCTCGTGCAGCACCGCGTGCACCGGCAGCAGCTCGAGGGCGGTCACGCCGAGCCGCCGCAGGTGTTCGATGACCGGCGCACTGGCGAGCCCCGCGTAGGTGCCGCGCAGCGGCGGCGGTACCTGCGGATGCCGCATCGTCAGCCCGCGCACGTGCGCTTCGTAGATCAGCGTGTCGCGCCACGGCGTGGCCGGTGGCGCGTCCTCGCCCCAATCGAACGCAGACTCGACGACGCGGCACTTCGGCACGCACGGCGCGCTGTCGCGCGTGTCGAACGACAGGTCTTCGCGCACGTGGCCCGCTTCGTAGCCGTACAGCGCGTCGCTCCAGTGCAGCGCGCCGACCAGTTGCCGTGCGTAGGGGTCGAGCAGCAGCTTGTGCGGATTGAAGCGGTGGCCGTCGTGCGGCCGGTAGGGCCCATGCACGCGATAGCCGTACACGACGCCCGCCGTCGCGCCCGCGAGATGGCCGTGCCAGACGCCGTCGGTGCATTCCGGCAGCGCGATGCGCCGCAGTTCGTGCCGGCCGCTCGCATCGAACAGGCACAGCTCCACCGCCTCGGCGTGCTGCGAGAACAGCGCGAAGTTCACGCCGTCTTCGTGCAGTGTGGCGCCGAGCGGATACGGCCGGCCCGGCCGCAGGGCGGCCGCTTCACCCATCCGCGGCCTCCGGCTTCAGCAGCAGCGCCGCCAGCGGCGGCAGCGTGAGCGTCAGCGAAAACGGCCGTCCGTGCGCCGGAACTGCCGACGCCACGACGCTGCCGCCATTACCGAGGCCGCTGCCGCCGTATTCGCGCGCGTCGCTGTTGAGCAGCTCGCGCCAGCGGCCGCCGACCGGCACGCCGATTCGGTAGCCGTGGCGAGGCACCGGCGTGAAGTTGCACACCACCGCCACGGTGCCGCCGTCGGCGGCGCGGCGCAGGAAGGACAGCACGCTCGCGTCGCGGTCGTCGCAGTCGATCCACTCGAAGCCGCGCGCATCGAAATCGATCTGATGCAGCGCCGGCTCGCTGCGGTAGACGCGGTTCAGATCCGCGACCCAGCGCCGTACGCCGGCGTGTTCGGGGTGCTCGAGCACGAACCACTCGAGCGCGGCATCGTGGTTCCACTCCGGCCGCTGGCCGAATTCGCCGCCCATGAACAGCAGCTTCTTGCCCGGGTGCGTCCACAGGTAGCCGAACAACAGCCGCAGGTTGGCGAACTGCTGCCAGGCGTCGCCCGGCATGCGGCCGATCAGCGAGCCCTTGCCGTGCACCACTTCGTCGTGCGACAGCGGCAGCACGAAGTTTTCGTGAAACGCGTACAGCAGCGAGAAAGTCAGCTTGTCGTGGTGGTAGCGGCGATACACCGGATCGTGCTTGAAGTAGGCGAGCGTGTCGTGCATCCAGCCCATGTTCCACTTCAGCCCGAAGCCCAGGCCGCCCAGATACACCGGCCGCGACACCATCGGCCATGCGGTCGATTCCTCCGCGATCAGTTGCACGTCCGGGTGGTCGCGGTAGGCGGCCACGTTGAGCATGCGCAGAAACTCGATCGCCTCCAGGTTCTCGCGCCCGCCGTAGCGGTTCGGGATCCATTCGCCCGCCTTGCGCGCGTAATCCAGATACAGCATCGACGCCACCGCATCGACGCGCAGCCCGTCGATGTGATACTCGTCGAGCCAAAAAAGCGCGCTCGACAGCAGAAACGCCCGTACTTCGTGGCGGCCGTAGTTGAAGATCGACGAGTTCCACTCGGGATGGAAGCCCTGGCGCGGGTCCTGATGCTCGTAAAGAAACGTGCCGTCGAAACGCGCCAGTCCGTGCGCGTCGGCCGGAAAGTGCGACGGCACCCAGTCGAGGATCACGCCGATGCCGGCCTGGTGCAGCACGTCGACGAAATACTTGAAATCCTGCGGCGTGCCGTAGCGGGCGGTCGGTGCGAAGTAGCCGGTGCACTGGTAGCCCCACGAGCCGTAGAACGGATGCTCGGTCACCGGCAGCAGCTCCACGTGCGTGAAGCC
>JAKANT010000070.1 GCA_021823635.1 Pseudomonadota bacterium | reverse complement strand
ACCCATAAGAATGCACGACTTACCTTCGCCCGTCGCCTGCAGATGGTTCAGGAGATGACGCAAGGGGGACTCAAGCCGCCGGAGGCGGCGTTGCGCCATGGGGTGACGCCGCGCACGGCCCGCAAATGGCTGGGGCGCTACTTGGCCGAAGGAGGAAACGCTTTGGCCGACGCGTCTTCGCGGCCCAGGCGCTCGCCGCGGGCGATCGATCCGGGCAAAGCACTGCTCATCGTCGAGCTGCGGCAGCGTCGCATGATCCAGGCGCGAATTGCCCGCAGCGTCGGTGTGTCGGAGGCGACGGTCAGCCGAGTGCTGCGCCGCGCGGGGCTGGGCAGGCTCTCGGATCTGCAGCCGCGCGAGCCGGTGCAGCGCTATGAGCACGCCCAGGCGGGGGATTTGCTGCACATCGACACCAAGAAGCTCGGGCGCATCCAGCGACCCAGCCATCGGGTCACCGGTGGACTTGACCCCGTTTCGCGGACACCTCATCCTGACGGAGAAAGGAGTCCGACATGCCGACGACGAGGCCGCCGTACCCGGCGGAGTTCAAGCAGCAGATGGTCGAGCTGGTGCGCGCTGGGCGCACACCGGCCGAGCTTGGGCGCGAGTTCAAGTGCAGCGCGCAGAGCATCTCGACGTGGGTGGCGCGCGATGCGGCTGACAAGCGCGCGCCGCAACGCGCGACGCGCTCGCGCGAGCGCGACGTGCTCAGCAGCGCCGAACGGGAGGAGCTGACGCGGCTGCGCCGCGAGAACCGGCAACTGAAGCTCGAGCGCGACATCCTGGCAAAGGCTACGGCCTGGTTCGCCGGCAAGGACGGCAAGACGTCCAGCGGGTCTACGAACTCGTGAACGCGAACCAGGCCGACGCCAAGGTGGCCACGATGTGCCGAGTGCTGGGCGTATCGACCAGCGGCTACTACGACTGGCTCGGACGGCCGCCCAGCACGCGCGCGACCGATGACGCGGTGCTCGTCGCGCACATTCGCCAGATCCATGCCGACTCCGACGCCACCTACGGCCGGCTGCGCGTGCGCCGCGAGCTGCGCGTGCAAGGTCGGCTGGTCAACGCCAAGCGCATCGCGCGGCTGATGCGCGCGCAGGCCATCCGCGGCGTCAGCCGCCGGCGCGGCTTCGTGGTCACGACCCGGCGCGACAAGAGCCAGGACAAGGCCCCCGACTTGGTGCAGCGCCGCTTCGAAGCCGACGGCCCCGACAAGCTGTGGGTGGCCGACATGGCCTACGTGCCCACCTGGGCGGGCTTCCTCTACCTGGCCGTGGTGCTGGATGCGTGGAGCCGGCGCGTGGTGGGCTGGGCCATCGGATGCGACATGACCGCCGAGCTCGTGCTCAGGGCGCTGAACATGGCCTTGCAGCAGCGCAAGCCTCGCGGCGTGATCCACCACAGCGACCAGGGCAGCCAGTACACGAGCCTAGCGTTCGGCAAGCGCTGCAAGGAAATGGGCGTCAAGCCCTCGATGGGCTCGGTGGGCGATGCGTACGACAACGCGATGGCCGAGAGCTTCTTCGCCACGCTCGAGTGCGAGCTGATCGATCGGCGCAGCTGGCCCACCAAGGCCGAGGCGCGCATGGCGCTGTTCACCTGGATCGAAGCTTGGTACAACCCGCGGCGGCGCCACAGCGCGTTGGACTACGACTCGCCGATCGACTTCGAGGCGCGACATCGGCAGCCGCTCGCCACACATCATCGCGTCGAACACGGGTTACCCACCGGCGGCGCCTGCGTGGCATGCGCCACGCCGCCGGTGGATAACCCTGCACCCGGGCTCATCGAAAGGGCTGAAGACCTCAGCACGTAACAGTCCGTGGAACGGGGGCAAGTCCAAGTCCAGCTTCGGCAGCGGTGGGGCGAACAGGCCGGCCAGACCAGTGCACGTAAGCCCCAAGATTGCCCCAGCGATCGCAGGCAGGTACCAGCGTGACCCTGAAAACCAAGCCGCAAGAAACCCGAGGCCGACGCACACGAGCATCAGCCCGGCGCCTCGCATCAGCGGGTACGCTGCGACAGCCTCGTCGACCATCGTTCCATCTCCGCGGATTTGCCATCGACTCCGGCGATGCCGGCTCATCCCGGCCATCCTACCTTGCGCCGCCCAACCGGGCACTCAAGCTGGCCCCCGCCTGCCGCGGCGGTTGGGTTCGACGCAACGAGAGCGTAATTGAGGAGAATGCCTCCGGAAGCAGCGCTCCATGCATCGGATGGGAGATCAATGCGCCGGCATCCAGAATGCAGCCGCTCGAAAAGTACGGCCGCCTCGTGACGCGGCGCGATTTTCTCGGCGTCTCGCTGCCTGACGGCATCGGTGGAGCGGCGGGCGAGGGCGCCGCATTCCCTGCAGGCTGCGCGAATATCCTTTCGCGGTGTCGATCATGCTGAGCTTGTTCGTCGCGGCCTTTCTCCTTGGGCTGTTGTTCAACGCTGCTCCCGGCGCGGTGTTCGCGGAAACGGTGCGGCAGGGGGTGCGCGGAGGATTCCGGCCGGCGCTGTCGGTGCAGTTGGGGTCGCTCGCCGGCGATGCGCTGTGGGCGGCGCTCGGCTTGGCGGGCGTCGGGCTGCTGGCGCAGGCGGAAAGCCTGCGCGTGCCGGTTGGCGTGGCGGGCGTGCTGTACCTGCTGTGGCTGGCGGTCGATTCGTGGCGCGCGGCGAATGCGCCGTTCGGCGCGCCGGCCGCTGCCGCGGCGGCAAGCGAAAGGGCGCTGCGCGCCGGCGTGCTGCTATCGCTGACCAATCCGCAGAACGTGGCGTACTGGGCGGCGCTCGGCAGCGCGATGGGCGCGGTCGGCGTGCGCGATCCGGCGGCGTTCGACTATGGCGTGTTCTTCGCCGGCTTCATGGCTTCTTCCTTGGTGTGGGCGTTCGTCTGCGCCGCGTTCGTCGCCAGGCTTTTTTCCGCGGCGAGCGACGGCTGGGCGCGGCTTACCTACCGAGCCTGCGCAATCGCGTTCCTGCTGCTGGCGTTGTCATCGCTGCGCGATCTGATTTCGCAGGCGCCGGGAAAGGCAGCGGTTTCGGCGGTCGATCGCAGCGGCAGTCGAGCGCGGTGGGCGCTGCGGAACGCATCAGGCGAACAGCCCGTGCAGATACCAGCCGCGCGGAGCGGCCAGTTCGCGGTAGATCCATAGCGTTTGCCCTTGCGGGTTGCGGGCGACGAAGTAGTCGCGGAAGACGCTCGCTCGCTGTGGGCTGCCGAAATCCCACCAGCCGGATTCGATGCGCTCCGGCCCGGCCAGCAGCCGCAGTGCGCCGCCGTACTCGGGCTGCTCTTGCCGGGCGAGAAGCGGCTGCGGGGGCACAGCCAGCAGCAGTGGCCGCGCGGCAGCGGCGGCGGGGGCCGCAGGGCGCGCGCCTGCCTCTGCGGCGGGCGGCACGATGCGGTAGGCGTATTCGGGGCGGTGATCGTCCGCGCACTGCAGTTGGAAGACGCGCGCCGAGCCCAGGCGCGCATGCAGGGTTTCGGCCAGTTGCAGCCAGCCGGCATCGGCGGCAGCGCCCGGGGCGGGCGGCAGCAGCGTCGCGCTGCGCGGCGCATACGGCAGCAGCCGCTCCACCGTCAGCGCAAGCGCCACCGCAGGCGCGGGCAGTCGCACGCGCGCGAGCCGCTCGGCCAGCAGTTGCGCGAGCCGCCGCGCATCGCGTTCGGGGGCGGCGAGCGCGAGCGCGAACGAGGTCGGCGGCCGCGGCTGCGTGCGCCGCGCATCGTGGGCGGCGGTGAAGCGCAGTTCGGTTGCGCCGGCGGCGCGGCCGCGCAGAAAGCCCTCCAGCGAGCACAGCAGACGCTGCGCGGGAAACAGCAGCTGCGCGGCGTCTTCGGCCGCGGCCGGAAGCTCCAGGCGTGCGAAGAACTTCTCCGGCGGCGCAAACGGCGGCTGCGGATCCGGTGCGTGCGCAAGGGCGCGGTCCAGTTCGTCGAGCGGCGCGGCGCCGAAACGGCGAATGACCTGATCGCGCGGCAAGGCCATCAGGTCGCCGAAGGTGGCAAGCCCCAGCGCGCGCAGCGCCTCGATGACCGGCGGCTCCCATTGCGCCACGCGCAGCGGCAGCGGCGCGAGCGCCGCGTATAGCTGCGCGGGTTCGGGGGCATCGGCGGCGGCGCAGCCGCCGGCGCGCGCGGCAGCGATCCACCAGGCGGCCTGCGGGGTGGCGGCATGGCCGAATGCGGCCGTGTACCCCAGCGCGCGCAGCCCGCGCTCCATGCGCCCGTGCAGTGCGGCGCGGCCGCCGAACAGCCGTTCGCTGGCGCCGGTTTCGACCAGCAGGCCGCCCGCGCGCACGGCGATCTGGGCGCTGAACTGATAGGCCCAGGCGGCGAGTTCCACGAGCGCCTCGCGTTCGCGGTCGGCGTTGCGTTCGGCAGCGATCAGCCCGCGCGCGAGCGCCTGCGCGGCGGCGAGCGCAAGCCCCGGGGCGATGCCGTAGGCAGCGGCCGCCTCATTGCAGAACGCGACTCGCGGTCGTTGGGCGGGCCCTTCGACGATCGCCAGCGGCCGCGCCGGGTCGAGCGCGCGCGCCGCCAGTTGCAGCGGCAGCGCCGGAAGGACGATGGCCAGCCAAAGCGGCATCGGCGCGCGCCTTCACGCGTCGCCTCCGCCCGCATATTTCACGAGCGATGCGGGAATCACGCAGCAGTCTGCGGAATGTCGATGACGCGCAAACTGGCCGTCGCGCAGGCGGGAAGCCGTAACAGATGCCCGGCGCATCGGACTCTCAGTGGCTGGAGATCGACGGCGCCGGCCAGCGATGCATGGCCAATGTCGATGCTGCGATCCGTGCCGGCAGCGCGGCCGGCACCGGTGCGGCTTCAGCCTGGGTGTATGCACTGTGCGGCGGGTGGATCTGCAGCGCCACCGGCGTCAGCAAGGGGCGGCCGCGGCGCTTCAGCAGCGTGACCTCGAGCCCTCCGTCGCATCCGACCAATTGCAGCCGCAACGCGGCGGGCGAAGGCGCGGCGGCTTGCGCGACGCGCAGCACGAAGACCGGCGCCCGCTGGTGGCCGGCGAGCAGGTGCAGGCGACGCAGCGCGCGGAATTGCGCATCGCCTTGGCCGGCCGGCAGCCAGCCGATCACGGCGCCGAGGTGCGGCGCGCGCAGCGACTGCTCCAATGCCCACAGGCTTTCGCGCGGGGTGGCCGGCGCGACGAACAGGGTGCGCGCCAGGTCGATGCCGGCGGCCGCGAGCGCCGGTGCATAGGGCAGCGTGATGCCGGGGGCAACCGGTGCGGCTGCGGCGCCGTCGTGCGGCAGCACCCAGACGATCGGGCCGCCGCAGCGGGCGAGCGCTGGCAGCAGCAGCGACAGCTCGCCGCAGCCGGGCGCGTCGAGCAGCAGCTCGGTCAGCGCCCCCAAGGGCCAGCCGCCGCCGGGCAGCTCGGCATCGAGCGCGGCGTAGCCGCTCGCCAGAGTGCCGGCGACGTCGGCCGCCGGCAGGTCGTCGGCGCGCCAGACGTGATTCAAAAGGGAAGTAAAGGCCATGGCGGCACGCATCCCGTCACCGCGAAAGACGCAGCAGGAAGGGCCGGCTCTACAGCGCGGGTCGGATCACACCGACGGCGATGCCTTCGATCGAGAAAGCATCGCGTTTGAGGTCGACCACGATCGGCTCGTAATCGGGGTTGGCGGCGATCAGCTCCGCTTTCGAGCCCCTGAGCCTGAGCCGCTTGACCGTCACGTCGTCGCCGAGGCGGGCCACCACGATCTGGCCGCTTTGCGCGGTGGCCTGCTTATGCACGGCGAGCCAGTCGCCGTCCAGGATGCCGGCGTCGCGCATGCTCATGCCGCGCACTTCGAGCAGGTAATCGGCGCGCGGCTTGAACAGCAGCGGGTCGATGGCCGGATGCCGCAGCACGTTTTCCTGCGCCAAAATGGGGCTGCCGGCGGCTACCTTGCCGATCAACGGCAGGCCGAAGTCCTGCGAAACCTCGTGCACCGCCAGCACCGCATCCCGCAGCCGGATGCCGCGCGAGGTACCGGGCACCAAGTCGATCAGGCCCTTTTTGCGCAGCGCCTGCAGGTGCTGTTCGGCAGCGTTGGGCGAGCGGAAGCCGAAGGCGCGGGCGATTTCCTCGCGTGTGGGCGGCGCGCCGCTTGCCGCCAGCGTGCTGCGGATGAACTCGAGGATCTCGGTCTGGCGGGCGGTGAGGGCGGTGGTGTCGTCGCGCATGGTGATGGGCGATTCCTGGCTGCGAGTGCTGTAAATTTATACAGTGATCGGGCGGGATGCAAGCGTGGGGCGCGGAGCGGCCGCGCATCCGTGATGTCGTCGCCCGCGCGGTGACGTGCTGCGGGAAGCGCGTGATAAACTGCTGCGCGATTTCGGAATGCATTGGCGGTTGCCGCGGCGGCCCGGCGCATCTGGCGCCACACCCGGCAGCCAGCCCGCGGACGACTCACTGCTCGCGACTTTCCGCTCCGCGCAGCGCAGGACAACGACAACCAAAACCTGCCGTGCGGGCCGGATTTCGAGCCCAAGAAATTCGGATTGTTTAGGCGGCCGCTCAGGCGGCTGACCGGTGTTTGCCGCATGGCCCGCGTCAGGTGAGGCGGCCGACGCCCACGCAACTGAGCAACTGAACGTAAACGGATGAACGCACAAGAGGCGAAAGTCGTCCTCGAGGCGGCGCTGCTGACGGCCGAGCGGCCGCTGGCGATCGCCGACTTGCGCCGGCTTTTCGCCGACGAACTGAGCGCCGACACCGTGCGCGTGCTGCTCGAGGAACTGCGCGCCGACTGGGCCGGCCGCGGCGTCGAACTGGTGGCGCTCGCCTCCGGATGGCGCTTTCAGAGCACGCCGGCGATGCGCGTGTATCTCGACCGGTTGAACCCGGAGAAGCCGCCCAAGTATTCGCGCGCGGTGCTGGAGACGCTGGCGATCATCGCTTATCGCCAACCGGTGACGCGCGGCGACATCGAGGAAATCCGCGGCGTGATGGTTTCGCCGCAGGTGATCAAGACGCTGGAGGAACGCGGCTGGATCGAATCGATCGGCCACCGCGAGACGCCGGGCCGGCCGGCGCTTTTCGCCACCACCAAGGCGTTCCTCGACGACCTCGGGTTGCGCTCGCTCGACGAGCTGCCGCCGCTGGAAAGCGGTGCCTCCGTTCCGGCCGAATTCGAGTTGCAGTTCGGCGCTGGCGGCGAGGCGGCCCCGCCTGCCTCCACTGACGCGTCCACTCCCGCTTCCGCCCCCTTGCCTGCGTCCGCGTAGGACTCGACGACATGACCCAAGCCGTACCTCCGATCCGGCCCGGCACCGACGACAGTTCGGCCGAATCCGGGCTCGTGTCTCCCGCCGATCAGCCCCAGCCGGCCGAAGCCGACCCCGGCAATTCGGAGGCACCGCCGGTCGCGGCCGATGGCGACGCGGCCGCCGGTGCGGGCGAGCGCCCGTTCGGCCGGCGGCGCCGTCGCCGGCGCGGCCGCCAGCGCGATCGCGAGCAGCGCCCCG
>JAKANT010000069.1 GCA_021823635.1 Pseudomonadota bacterium | reverse complement strand
CAAGCGGCTCACCGGAGAGATCGGCGGCATAAAGCCGACCGTCTTCTACGGCGCCCCGACCGGCTTCGCCGGCATGCTCGCTTCGCCGGCCCTGCCGCCGCGCGATGCGGTCGCGCTGCGGCTCGTGTCGTCGGCGGGCGAAGCGCTGCCGGCCGAAATCGGCGAGCGCTTCAAGGCGCACTTCGGTGTCGACATCGTCGACGGCATCGGCTCCACCGAGATGCTGCACATCTTCCTGTCCAACCGCCCGGACCGGGTGCGCTACGGCACCACCGGCTGGCCGGTGCCGGGCTACGAGATCGAGCTGCGCGGCGAGGACGGAGCGCCGGTGCCCGATGGCGAGCCGGGCGATCTGTACATCCGCGGGCCGTCGGCGGCGATGATGTACTGGGGCAACCGCGCGAAGACGCGCGAGACCTTCCAGGGCGGCTGGACCAAGAGCGGCGACAAGTACGTGCGCAACGCCGACGGCTCGTACACCTACGCCGGCCGCAGCGACGACATGCTGAAGGTCAGCGGCATCTATGTCAGCCCGTTCGAGGTCGAAGCCACGCTGGTGCAGCACCCGGCGGTTCTGGAAGCGGCCGTGATCGGCGTGCCGGACGCCGATGGCCTGACCAAGACCAAGGCGTTCGTGGTGCTGAAGCCCGGCGGCGCCGCTACCGAGGCGGAGCTAAAGGCGTTCGTCAAGGACCGGCTGGCGCCCTACAAATATCCGCGCGCGATCGAATTCGTCGCCGAGCTGCCGAAGACCGCGACCGGCAAGATCCAGCGCTTCAAGCTGCGCGAACGCGAACTGCAGCGGCGATGAGCGTGCGCTTCGTCGAAATCGACTGGGCCGGTCGCCGCGTGCGCATCGAGTATGCGTTCATCGCGGCCGACAGGCCCGCCGCGCCCCTCATCGTCTTTCTGCACGAGGGGCTCGGCTCGCTGGCGATGTGGAAGGACTTTCCGCAGCGGCTGTGCGCGGCTGCCGGCTGCCGCGGCTTGGTGTATTCGCGCCCCGGCTACGGGCGCTCCACTCCGCGCGCTGCCGAGGAGGCGTGGGATCTGAACTTCATGCACCGGCAGGCGCACGAGGTGCTGCCTGCGCTGCTGACGGCGCTCGCCATCGATCCGACGCGCGAGCGGCTGTGGCTGTTCGGGCACAGCGACGGCGGTTCGATTGCGCTGCTGTACGCAGCACGCTTCCCGGACGCCCCCGCCGGGGCCGTCGTGCTGGCGCCGCACATCATGGTCGAGGACTTGTCGATCGAGAGCATCGCCAAGGCGCGCACCGCGTATCTGGAGAGCGATCTGCGCGAGCGGCTCGCCAAGTATCACGACGATCCCGATTCCGCATTCTGGGGCTGGAACGACATCTGGCTGCACCCGCCGTTTCGCGACTGGTCGATCGAAGCCGAACTCGAGGCGATCCGCTGCCCGCTGCTGGCGGTGCAGGGACTGGACGACGAATACGGAACGCTGGAACAGATCCGCGGCATCGCGCGCCGCGTGCCAGGCACCGAGCTGCTCGAGCTGCCGCAATGCCGCCACTCGCCGCATCGCGACCAGCCCGAACGGCTGATCGCGGCCGTCACCGATTTCATCCTTCGTCACTCCTGAGGAGACACCGATGCACTTATTTCGTTGCACTTTGATCGCTGCCGCGGCGCTGGCCGCGCCGCTGGCGCACGCGCAGTCGAGCGCCAAGCTGAAGGTCGGGCTGATGCTGCCGGCCACCGGAACCTTCGCCGCGCTTGGCACCGCGATCGAAAACGGCTTCAAGCTATACGTGCAGGAGCAGGGCGGTAGGCTCGCCGGGCGCGAAGTCGAATACGTGCGCGTCGACGACGAGTCCGATCCGGCCAAGGCGACCGACAACGTCAACAAGCTGATCAAGCGCGACAACGTCGATGTGATCGTCGGTACCGTGCACTCTGGCGTCGCGATGGCGATGGCGCGCGTGGCGCGCGAAACCGGCACGATGCTGATCGTGCCGAACGCCGGCGCGGACGCAATTACCGGCGCGATGTGCGCACCGAACGTGTTCCGCACGTCGTTTTCCAACTGGCAATCGTCGTACGCGCTGGGCGACGTGCTGGTCAAGCAGGGCAAGAAACGCGCGGTCACGATCACCTGGAAGTACGCCGCCGGCGATGAAATGGCGGCCGCGTTTAAAGAAGGTTTCGAGAAAGCGGGCGGCCAGGTGGTCAAGCAACTGACGCTGCCGTTTCCGAACGTCGAGTTCCAGGCGTTGCTGACCGAGATCGCCGCCACCAAGCCGGACGCGACGTTCGCCTTCTTCGCCGGCGGTGGCGCGGTCAAATTCGTCAAGGACTACGCGGCGGCCGGGTTGAACAAGACCATCCCGCTGTACGGTCCGGGATTCCTCACCGACGGCACGCTGGAAGCGCAGGGCGAGGCGGCGCAGGGCATCTACACCACGCTGCACTACGCCGATGGCCTGAAGACGCCGCGCGACGACGCCTTTCGCCTGAACTACGCCAAGACGTTCAAGCTGCAACCGGACGTGTACGCGGTGCAGGGCTACGACGCCGCGCAACTGCTGGCGATCGGACTGAAGGCGGTTGGCGGCGACCTGACGAAGAAGGACGCGATGTACGCGGCGATGCGTAACGCGCGCATCGACAGTCCGCGCGGCACCTTCACGATCTCGAAGGCCGGTAACCCGGTGCAAGACATCTATCTGCGTCAGGTCGTCGGCACCGAAAACCGCGTCGTCGGCGTTGCCGCCAAGGCGCTCGCCGACCCGGCGCGCGGCTGCCGCCTGTAGTTCCCCACGAACGCCCGATCGAGCAGCCCGCCGCGAAAGCGGCGGGCGGCAGGAGTGTTGTCCGATGGATCCCGCGCCCTTCCTGATCCAGTGTCTGAACGCCCTTCAGTACGGTCTGCTCCTGTTCTTGGTGGCGAGCGGGCTGACGCTGATCTTCGGCATCATGGGCGTGATCAATCTCGCCCACGGCAGCTTTTACATGATCGGCGCGTACATGGCGTACGCGCTGGCGCCGCTCGTGGCCGCCACTTTCGGCGGCGGCTTCTTCGCCACGCTGCTGGTCGGGCTGGTGCTTGCGGTGCTGCTCGGCTACGTGCTCGAGTGGGCGTTCTTCAGCTACCTGTACCGGCGCGACCATCTGCAGCAGGTGCTGATGACCTACGGCCTGATCCTCGTGTTCGAGGAGCTGCGCAGCCTGATCGTCGGCGACGACGTGCACGGCGTGGCGCCGCCGCCGCTGTTCGCCGCGAGCGTGCCGCTGGGCGACGTGATGACCTATCCGGTGTACCGGCTCTTCATTTCCGGCGTCTGTTTGCTGCTGGCGGCCGGCATGTACTTCGTCTTCACGCGCACGCGGCTGGGCATGATGATCCGCGCCGGCAGCACCAACCGCGAAATGGTGCAGTCGCTCGGCATCGACATCGGCTTCCTCTACCGCATCGTGTTCGCCGCCGGCGTCGCGTTGGCCGTGCTGGCGGGCATGGTCGCCGCCCCGGTGTCGTCGGTGTACCCGGGCATGGGCAATCAGGTGCTGATCGTCTGTTTCGTCGTGGTCGTGATCGGCGGCATCGGTTCCGTGCGCGGCGCGCTGGTGGCGGCGTTGCTGATCGGCCTGGTCGACACGTTCGGCAAAGTGATCTTTCCACAGGCCGCGGGCGTGCTCGTTTACGTGCTGATGGCGGCGATCCTGCTGTGGAAGCCGGCCGGTCTGTTCAGGGCGGGGTGAGCGATGAATCGGTCGAAGGTCTTTTTCGTCGCCGCCGTCTTTGCCGCGCTCGCGCTTTACCCGCTGATCGGCGGCAAGTTCGGCATCGACTTCGTGACCAAGATCATGATCTACGCGATCTTCGCGCTCAGCCTCGAGTTGCTGGTTGGCGGCGCCGGGCTGGTGTGCTTCGGTCAGGCGGCGTTTTTCGGCATCGGCGCCTACGCCGCGGTGCTGCTGTCGCCCGCCGGCGAGGCGGCTTCGCTCGCGTGGCTGCTACCGGCCAGCGTGGCGGCGGCGGCGCTGTATGCGTTACCGGTCGGCGCGCTGTCGCTGCGAACACAGGGCGTGTACTTCATCATGGTCACGCTGGCGTTCGCACAGATGGCGTACTACGTCGTGCACGACACGCCGCTTGGTGGCGGCACCGACGGCATTTATCTGAACTTCAAGCCTGCGCTCGGCACCCTGTTCGCGCTCGATACGCCGCGCGCGATCTACGCCTTCACGCTCGCCTGTCTGATCGCGGTGTTCGCGCTGCTCGCACTGCTGCGCCGCTCGCACTTCGGCCGCGTGCTCGACGCCGTGCGCGTCAACGAACAGCGCACGCGGGCGGTGGGCTTTTCCACCTATCCGTACAAGCTGGCCGCGTTCGTGCTGGCCGGCGCGATTTCCGGCCTGGCGGGTTTCCTGTTCGCGGTCAAGGACGGTTTCGTCAATCCGGAGTTGCTGAGCTGGCACCTGTCGGGCGCGGTGTTGATCATGATCATCTTCGGTGGCATCGGCTCGCTGCGAGGTGCGCTGATCGGCGCGTTCGCGTTCGAGCTGCTGCACGAGCTGTTCAAGTCCGAGGCGATCTTCGGCGCGTTCGCCAAGCACTGGCACCTCGGGCTCGGGTTGACGATCATCCTTGCGGTCGCGCTGCTGCCGCGCGGTCTGGTCGGGCTGCCGGGCGAGCTGCGCGCGCGCCTGCTGGGACGCGTGTCGCGCCGCGCCGAAAGCGCGGGGGTGCAGCCATGAGCGCGGACGCAACGCTGTTGCGGGGCCGCGAGATCACGCGCCGTTGGGGCGGCCTGGTGGCGGTGGACCGCGTCTCGCTGGAGCTGCGGCGCGGCGAGGTGCACGCCGTGATCGGCACCAATGGGGCCGGCAAATCGACGCTGATCAACATCCTAGCTGGCGAGATTGCGCCCACCGCCGGCCGCGTCGAGCTGATGGGGCAGGACGTGACCGACTGGCCGCAGCCGCGGCGTGCGCGCGCCGGGCTGGGCCGCAGTTATCAGCGCAACACGATTTATCCGAGCTTCACGGTGCTGGAGAACTGCCGCCTCGCGGCGCAGGCGCGCTTCTCCCGGCCTTGGGCCTTCTGGCGCGACGCGGCGCGCTGTCTGTTGAGCGTGCCGGCCGCGCGCGCGGCGGCGCAGCGCGCGGGGCTCGCGGATTTTCTCGATCGGCCGGCCGAGCTGCTCAGCCACGGACAGAAACGCCAGCTCGAGATCGCGATCTGCCTCGCCACCGCCCCTCAGGTGCTGCTGCTGGACGAGCCGCTCGCCGGCATGGGGGCCGAAGAGACCGAACGCATGCTGGCACTGCTGGCCGAATTGAAGGCCGATCACGCGATCTTGCTGGTCGAGCACGACATGGACGCGGTGTTCCGGATCGCCGACCGCATCACGGTGATGGTCAACGGCGCGGTGATCGCCTCGGGCACGCCGGCCGCGGTGCGCGCGAATCCCGACGTCCAGGCGGCGTATCTGGGGGAGCAATGACATGACGCTGCACGACGTGATCCTCGATGCGCGCGCGATCCATGCCTGGTACGGCTCCAGCCACGTGCTGCACGGCGTCGATCTCCAGATCGCGCGAGGCGAGACCGTCGGCCTGCTGGGCCGCAACGGCATGGGCAAGAGCACGCTGATCCGGACGCTGCTCGGGCACGTGACGCAGCGTGACGGCCGCATCTACCTGTTCGGGCAGGACATATCGAAAGCGCAGCCGCACGAAGTCGCGCGCCGGGGCGTCGCGTACGTACCCGAAGGACGCGGCATTTTTCCCAACCTCAGCGTGCGCGAGAACCTGGTGATGGCGGCGCGACCCGCACGCGACTCGGGGCGAAGCTGGACGTTGGAGCGCGTGCTCGAAACGTTCCCGCGCCTGCGCGAGCGCCTGCACCACCTGGGCGCGCAACTGTCGGGCGGCGAACAGCAGATGCTGTCGATCGGCCGCGCGCTGCTGACGCAGCCGGAGCTGATCATCCTGGACGAGGCGACCGAAGGGCTGGCGCCACTGATTGTGGCCGAGATCTGGCGCGTGCTCGACCGCATCCGCGCCGACGGCATCGCCACGCTGATCGTCGACCGCGACTTCCGGAAAGTGCTTGCGCACTCGGACCGCGTGTTGGTGCTGCAAAAGGGGCTGGTCGTGGCCGCCGGCCCCTCGGCCGAACTGCGCGCAAGCGGCACCTTGTTGCAATACCTGGGAGTGTGAGGAGAGTTTGCGATGTTGAGCTATCAGTTACAGCAGTTCGGCCGACCGCTGGCGCAAGTGTCGTGCGACACGCCGCAGCCCAAGGGCGGCGAAGTGCTCGTCAAGGTCGGCAGCTGCGGCGTGTGCCACAGCGACGTCCATTTGCATGACGGCTATTTCGACCTCGGCGGGGGTGTGCGTCTGGACATGACGCGGACCGTGCGGCCGCCGCGCACGCTCGGCCACGAAATCGCCGGCACCGTAGTCGCGCTCGGGCCCGAGGCGCGAGGCGTCGCGGTCGGCGAGCGCCGCGTCGTCTTTCCGTGGATCGGCTGCGGCACGTGTGCGTTTTGCCGCGCAGGCGACGAGCATCTTTGCAACGCGCCGCGCGCGCTCGGCATCCATCGCGACGGCGGATTCGCAGATCATGTGCTGGTGCCGGATGCGAAGTACCTGCTCGACTACGGGACGCTGCCCGAAGAGCAGGCCTGCACGTACGCATGCTCGGGGCTGACCGCTTTCAGTGCCCTGAAGAAAGCGGCCCCGCTCGGCTCGCAGGATCCGCTGCTGATCATCGGCGCCGGCGGCGTGGGCCTGTCGGGGATCCGGCTGGCGCGGCATCTGTTCGGCATAGCGCCGGTCGTGGCCGAGGTGGACGGCGCGAAGTGGGATCTGGCGCGCGCCGCAGGCGCCGCTCAGGTGATCGATCCGCGCGCCGACGGTGCGGCCAAGGCGCTGCTCAAAGCGACCGGCGGCGGCGTGGCGGCGGCGATCGACTTCGTCGGCTCGGCCGCATCGTTCGAATTCGCGGTCGCCAGCTTGCGCAAGGCGGGCACGCTGGTGGCGGTCGGTCTGCTGGGCGGCGCGGCGCAGATCGTGCCGGCGATGGTGGCGATGAAGTCGCTGCGCGTGATCGGTTCCTACGTCGGTTCACTGGCCGAAATGCAGGAGCTGATGGCGATCGCGCGAAGCGGCGCGCTGCCCGAGCTGCCGGTCACGCCGCGGCCGCTGGCGGATGCCAATGCCGCGCTCGACGACCTGCGCGCCGGCCGCATTCGCGGCCGCGCGGTCTTGCGTCCGTGATCGGAGCTGGCAAAGGATGCACCTCCAGGCAGGCGAATCGGATCCGACGAAGATTCGTCCCCCGGGGGAGGGCGGACGTAAACGCCCTCCGGCTCGATCGCCCGTTGACCCGATTGCGTCGACGCTTGGGTTAAACTTCGCGCCGCTGCGCGCCCGTAGCTCAGTTGGATAGAGTACTTGGCTACGAACCAAGGGGTCGTGGGTTCAAATCCTGCCGGGCG
>JAKANT010000068.1 GCA_021823635.1 Pseudomonadota bacterium | reverse complement strand
AGTCATGATGATCGGGCGGAAGCGCAGCCGCGCCGCTTCGATCGCGGCGGCCGACGTCGAATAGCCTTCCTCGATCTTCAGCGACGCGTATTCGACGATCAGGATCGCGTTCTTCGCCGCCAGCCCCAGCAGCGTCACCAGACCGATCTGGAAGTACACGTCGTTGGCGAGCGGATGGCCGCCGAAGACCGGCAGCGCCAGGTTCTTGATCCAGATGGCGGCCAGCGCGCCGAAGGTGCCGAACGGCAGCGCCAGCAAAACCGACAGCGGCAGCGACCAGCGCTCGTACTGCGCGGCCAGGATCAGGAACACCATGACCACCGCGAGCGCCAGCGCGAACAGCGAAGTGCCGCCGGCGCGCTTCTCCTGGAACGATGCGCCGCCCCAGTCGAAGCTGAAGTCCGGCGGCAGCACCTGCGCGGCGATGCGCTCGACCGCGGCGATCGCCTGTCCGCTGGAGACGCCGGGCGCCGCCTGGCCCAGGATCTTGACCGCCGGCAGGTTGTTGAAGCGTTCCAGCGCGTCCGGGCCGGATGCGTAGCTCACCCGGGCCAGCGACGACAGCGGCACCATCTCGCCGCGCGCCGAGCGCACCCACACGGCGCCGATGGCGTCGGGGCGGCTGCGGTACGCGGGGTCGGCGCTCATCAGCACCTGCCAGGTGCGGCCGTACTTGTTGAAGTCGTTGACGTACGCCTGTCCGAGCGTGGCGGCAAGCGTGTTGTAGACCTCGTCCACCGGCACGCCGAGCGACTTCGCTTTCTCGCGATCGACGTCTACCCGCAGTTGCGGCACGTTGGCCCGCCACAGGGTCTGCGCACCGCCGAGGACCGGATCGGCGTTCAGCGCGCCGAGCAGCGTCTGCGTGACTTCCTGCATCTTTTGCGGCCCGCCCTCGCCGCGGTTCTGCAGATAGAGTTCGTAGCCGCCCGCGGTGCCGAGGCCGAAGATCGGCGGCGGGCCGAAGGCGAGCACCAGCGCCTCCTTGATGTGCGCGGTCTTCATGAAGAACTCGCCCACCAGCATCGGCGTCGTCACGCCCGGCCGCTCGTCCCAGTGCTTCTGCGTGACGAAGATGGTGGCGGCGTTGTTGCGAAAGCCGCCGCCGATGAAATCGAAGCCGGTGAACGCGACCACGTCCTGGTTGATCGGGTTGGACTGCAGGATCTGCACGACTTCGTTGACGACGCGGTCGGTCCGCTGCAGCGTCGCGCCGTCCGGCAGGATCACGGCCGCGATGTAGAACCCTTGGTCTTCGTCCGGTACCAGCGCGCCGGGGGTGACGCGCCACAGGCCGCCGGCGATCAACACCATGCCGACGAACAGCAACGCGCCGATCAGACCGCGCCGGATCATCCAGATCACGCCGGCGACGTACCGGCCGCGAAGGTCGTCGAACCAGCGGTTGAACCAGGCGAAAAAGCGGCCCGGCTGCCGGTGCTCGCGTTTCAGGATCAGCACGCACAGGCTCGGGGTGAGCGTCAGCGCGACGATGCCCGAGATCACCACCGAGATCGAGATCGCCACCGCGAACTGACGGTACAGCTCGCCGGTCAGCCCGCCCAGGAACGCGATCGGCACGAACACCGCGGTCAGCACCAGCACGATCGCAATGATCGGGCTGGTGACTTCGCGCATCGCTTCAATCGCGGCGCGGCGCGCGTCCATGCCTTCTTCGTGCATGATGCGCTCGACGTTTTCCAGCACGACGATCGCGTCGTCGACCACGATGCCGATCGCCAGCACCATGCCGAACAGCGTCAGCGTGTTGATCGAGTATCCGAGCAGGTACAGCCCGGCGAAGGTGCCGATCAGCGACACCGGAACGGCAAGGATCGGGATCAGCGTCGCGCGCCAGTTCTGCAGGAACAGGTACACGACCAGGAACACCAGCAGCATCGCCTCGCCCAGCGTCTTCAGCACCTCGCGGATCGACACTTCGACGAAGCGCGTCGTGTCGTAGGCGACCGCGTAAGACAGACCGTCCGGAAAGCGCTGCGCCAGCCGCGCCACCTCCTCCTTCACGGCGCCGGCGACCTGCAGCGCGTTGGCGCCCGGCTGCAGGAAGATCCCGACCAGCGTGGCGCTGCGGCCGTTGTAGCGGCCGATGAATTCGTAGTCCTTCGACCCCAGCTCGACGCGGGCGACGTCCTTCAGCCGCACGCTGGAGCCGTCGCCGTTGGCGCGCACGATGATGTTCTCGAACTGCGCCACCTCGGTCAGTCGGCCCGGCGTGGCGATCGTGTACACGAGATCCTGCGGCCCCGCATACGGCGCCTGCCCGACCTTGCCGGCCGCGAATTGCGCGTTCTGCTCGTCGATCGCGCGGATCAGGTCGCCGGGCGTGAGCTTCAGTTGCGCCAGCCGATCCGGCCGCACCCAGATGCGCATCGCGTAGTCCTTGGCGCCGAAGATCTGCACCAGCGTGGTGCCCGGAATGCGCTTGATCCGGTCCAGCACGTTCAGCGTCACGTAATTGGACGTGTACAGGTCGTCGTAGCGGCCGTCGGGCGAATAGAACGCGATCACCTGCAGGAAGCTGCCCGAGCCCTTCTCCACCGTCACGCCCTGACGCCGCACTTCCAGCGGCAGCCGCGCCTCGGCCTGTTTGACGCGGTTGTTCACGAGCTGCGCGGCTTTGTCGATGTCGGTGCCGATGTCGAACGTGACCTGGATCTGCACCAGCCCGTTGGATGCCGAGTTCGAGCTCATGTACAGCATGTTCTCGACGCCGTTGATGGCGTTCTCCAGCGGCGCCGCCACCGTCTGCTCGACCACGGTGGCCGAGGCGCCCGGATAGACGGCGCTGACCGTCACCACCGGCGGCGCGATCTCCGGGTATTGCGCGATCGGCAGGTTGCGCATCGCCGCCAGCCCGGCGAGCACGATGAAGATCGACAGCACCGCCGCGAAGATCGGGCGGTCGATGAAGAAGCGCGAGAACATCGTTCGTGGTTCCGGGTTCGTTCGTCGGCGGCCGCGCTACTTCTTCGCCGCGCCCTTGGCGGCGTCCGTGCCGGGCGCTGCGTCGATCACGATCGGGGCGCCGCCCGGTACCGGGAAGATCTTCGCCATGCCATCGACGACCACGGCGTCGCCGGGCGCAAGCCCGCTTTCGATGATCCACTGGTTGGCGCCGTCGATCTCGACCCAGTCGCCGGCCGTCACCGGCCGTGGCAGCGCGACGTCGACGCCCTTGTCGTTCTTCGCCGCGACATAGACGAACTTGCCCTGCGGTCCTTCCATGACGGCGCGTTGCGGCACCACGATCACGCCCGGTCGCACACCGCCGTCGAGCAGCACGCGCACGAACTGGCCGGGGCGCAGACTGCCGTCGGGGTTCGGAACCAGCGCGCGCGCGTCGAACGACCCGGTCTGCGAGTTGATGCGGGCGTCGATGAACGCCAGCTTGCCGCGGCGCGGGTGCACGGTGCCGTCGGCCAGGCGCAGGCTGACCTCCTGTCCGCGCTTGGCGTCGGGCGGCACGAGCTTGCCTTGCTCGATCAGCCGGTTCATGCGCAGCCGCTCGTTTTCCGAGATACCGAAATCGACGTACAGAGGATCGATCTGCGACACCGTCGTCAGCAGGCTGTCCGGGCCCGGCGAAACCAGGCTGCCTTCGGACTTCAGCGCCCGGCTCGCATAACCGGCGACCGGCGCGGTCACGGTCGTGTACGAGAGGTTCAGCCGCGCCTCCGCCAGCCGCGCTTGCGCGAGCTTCACGGCCGCGGCGGCCGATTCCTCCGCCGAGACCGCGTCGTCGTACTCGCGCCGGCTGATCGCCGCGCCGCCTTCCTGGGCGGCGAGCGCTGCCAGCCGCTCGACGTTGCGTTTCGCCTGCGCATGTTGTGCCTGCGCCTGCGCCAGCGCCGCTTCGGCCTGCGCGACCTGCACCGCGTACGGCTTCGGATCGATGACGAACAGCGTCTGCCCGGCGGTCACGCGCCCGCCTTCCTGGTAGACGCGCTTTTCCAGGATGCCCTGCACGCGCGCCCGCACCTCGGCTTCTTTGCTGCCGGCGGTCTGCCCGACGAACTCGAAGCGCATCGGTACGGTTGTCGTCTTCACGACCATCAGCGTCACCGGCGCGGGCGGAAAACCGCCGAAACCGCCACCGTTGGGGCTACCGCCGCCGCAGCCGGCGAGCGTCGCGACCAGCACGGCCAGCGCGTGCGGCCGCAACGAAGACACTTTGCTCGCGAACGAGCGCCAAGAGCATCTCGACATGGGTCCTTCCAGCGGGCGCGCGTGCCCGCATCTCGTAGGGGTTGAAAGACGCGAGCGTACTCGTCGCGCCGCCACCCCTCGCCGGTCCGCGATCGCGGCTTCTTGTCAGGAGCGCCTTATCGCGCCCCGTCCGTGGCGCGGGTTTCGATGAAAGCCGCGCAGGCTGCGCCTCGAGCGACGCGCGGCGCGCGCCGGCGGCAGACGCCCGCAGCGCGGGCCGGTATCAATGCCACCAGCGGTCCTTGCGTTCGATCTCGCGAATGCGCCGTTCGAGATCGTGCACGTCGGTGGCCTGCGACAGATAGCGTTCGGCGGCGCTCATGCGGGCCAGCTGCACGCGGTCCCGCATCCAGGCGCTCAGCTTCGGGAACAGTCGCCGCAGCGCCTCGGCGCGGCGCTCGGCGAGCGCTTTGCGTGCGGCCGGATCGATCGCCGCTGTCTCGGTGGGGCGTTCGTCGGCGGTCGCTGGCCGCCGGATCAGCCCGTCGCCCTCGTACAGCCAATGCATCGTGCCCATCGGTCGACCTCCCTCACAAACACGCGCGCATGTTGCAACGCACGATGCCGATATGGTGCCACAAAAGGGTTAAACAACCTTTTCTATTCAGTGAATTAGAGCGTTTCCCCGAACGTGATCCAGGTACGATTGTTGCAGTGCGAAAACACTGCGGCTCGCGCTCCCCGGGCCGTCGATGGCGGCCACAAGTTGACGTTAACGTCAACTAAACCTAGAGTCGCAGCCCGCCTCGTACCTTGCCGCCCGACGCCGTCGCCCGCTCGCGACCGGCGCACAATGGTTCGACCCGTCGCCTGCGGAGTGCGCGATGACCGACCTGTCCGAAATCAAGAAGCTCGCCGCTTACCGGCCGACGCACAAGGTGCGTTTCGTCACCGCCGCCTCGCTGTTCGACGGCCACGACGCCAGCATCAACATCATGCGGCGCATCCTGCAGAGCATGGGGGCGGAGGTGATCCACCTCGGGCACAACCGTTCGGTGGAGGAAATCGTCACCGCCGCGCTGCACGAGGACGTTCAGGGCATCGCGGTGTCCAGCTACCAGGGCGGGCACGTCGAGTTCTTCAAGTACATGATCGACCTGCTGCGCGAACGGGGCGGCGCGCACATCAAGGTGTTCGGTGGCGGCGGCGGCGTGATCGTGCCTGCCGAGATCAAGGAGCTGCATGCCTACGGGGTGGCGCGCATCTTCTCGCCCGAAGACGGGCAGACGATGGGGCTGCAGGGAATGATCGGCTCGATGCTCGCCGCCTGCGACGTCGATCTGAGCCCGTTTGCGCCGCGCTCGCTCGAGGCGCTGCGCGACGCCGATGTGACGCGCCGCTGGCGTGCGCTGGCGCAGTTGATCACCGCGCTCGAAGCCGGGCGGGCCGACGCCGGCCTGCGCGAATCGATGCACAAGGCGGCCGACACCGCCCGCGTGCCGGTGCTCGGCATCACCGGCACCGGCGGCGCCGGCAAGTCGAGCCTGACCGACGAGCTGATCCGCCGCTTCCGGTTGGATCAAGGCGACCGACTCACGATCGCCGTCATCTCGATCGATCCGTCGCGGCGCAAGAGCGGCGGCGCGCTGCTCGGCGATCGCATCCGTATGAACGCGATCGGGCCGTGGAGCGGCGGGCCGAAGGTGTACATGCGATCGCTCGCCACGCGCGAGGCGGGCTCCGAGATCTCGCAGGCGCTGCCGGATGCGATCGCCGCCTGCAAGTGCGCCGGCTTCGATCTGATCCTGGTCGAGACCTCCGGCATCGGCCAGGGCGACGCCGCCATCGTGCCGCACGTCGATCTGACGCTGTACGTGATGACGCCCGAGTACGGCGCCGCGAGCCAGCTCGAGAAGATCGACATGCTGGACTTCGCCGACTTCGTCGCGATCAACAAGTTCGACCGCAAGGGAGCGTTGGATGCGCTGCGCGACGTGTCCAAGCAGGTGCAGCGCAACCGGGCCGCGTTCGACAAGCGCGCGGACGACATGCCGGTGTTCGGCACGATCGCCGCGCGCTTCAACGACGACGGCGTCACCTCCCTTTACCATGCCCTGCTGCCGAAGCTCGCGGATCTGGGCCTGAAGCTCGACAAGTCTCGCCTGCCGCTCACCTTCACGCGCCATTCCACGCAGCAGACGCCGATCGTGCCGCCGGCGCGCAGCCGGTATCTGGCCGAAATCGCCGAGACCGTGCGCGGCTACAAGCGGCGGGCGCTGGCACAGGCGCGCATCGCGCGCGAACGGCAGCAACTGCTCGAAGCGCGCCGGCTGCTCGCCGCCGAGTGCAAGGAAGAGAACGCCAATCTGGCGCGGCTGGCGGCCGAGCGCGAGGCGCAACTGGAGCCACGCAGCAAGAAGCTGCTCGACATGTGGCCGCAGATGCAGGCCGCCTACGCCGGCGACGAGTACGTGGTCAGAATCCGCGACCGTGAGGTGCGCACGCGGCTGACGCACACCACGCTTTCGGGCAACAAGATCCGCAAGGTCGTGCTGCCGAAGTTCGAGGACCACGGCGAGCTGCTGAAGTGGCTGCTGCTCGAGAACGTGCCCGGGTCCTTCCCCTACACCGCCGGCGTGTTCGCGTTCAAGCGCGAGAACGAAGACCCGACGCGCATGTTCGCCGGCGAGGGCGATGCCTTCCGCACCAACCGCCGCTTCAAGCTGCTGTCCGGCGGCATGCCGGCCAAACGGCTGTCGACCGCGTTCGACAGCGTGACGCTGTACGGCCACGACCCCGACGAGCGGCCCGACATCTACGGCAAGGTCGGCAACTCGGGGGTCAGCATCGCGACGCTGGACGACATGAAGGTGCTGTACTCGGGCTTCGACCTATGCGCGCCGAACACCTCGGTCAGCATGACGATCAACGGCCCGGCGCCGACGATCCTGGCGATGTTCTTCAACACCGCGATCGACCAGCAGCTGGACAAGTTCCGCGCCGACAACGGCCGCGAGCCGACCGACGACGAGGCGGCCAAGATCAGGGCCTGGGTGCTGGAGAACGTGCGCGGCACCGTGCAGGCCGACATCCTGAAGGAAGACCAGGGGCAGAACACCTGCATCTTCTCCACCGAGTTCTCGTTGAAGGTGATGGGCGACATCCAGGAGTATTTCGTCCATCACAACGTGCGCAATTTCTATTCGGTGTCGATCTCGGGCTACCACATCGCCGAAGCGGGGGCCAATCCGATCAGCCAGTTGGCGTTTACGCTCGCCAACGGCTTCACCTACGTGGAGGCGTATCTGGCGCGCGGCATGCACATCGACGACTTCGCGCCGAACCTGTCGTTTTTCTTCTCCAACGGCATGGACCCCGAATACGCGGTGGGCCGGCGCGTGGCGCGCCGCA
>JAKANT010000067.1 GCA_021823635.1 Pseudomonadota bacterium | reverse complement strand
CGGCGCCGGACGAATACGGCTTCTACTCGAACGTCAATCCGAACGTCGATCATCCACGCTGGAGCCAGGCGACCGAACGCCGGCTCGGCGAAGACGGACTGTTCAGCAGGCGGCGGCCGACGCTGATGTTCAACGGCTACGCCGAGCAGGTGGCGTCCCTGTACGCCGGCATGGACCTGAAGAAGTTCTATTGACTCGGCCGACGTGCGGTCGCCCGTTCGAACCGGTCGCGCAGCGCCGCCGTTGCCGCGGCTGGCGTCGCTCGCCGCGCGCGTTCCGCCGGTGCTCGAGGCGCCCACCTTCGGGCGGCTGCGGGCGGCTCTGTTCGCGCTGGCGCTGGTGCCGCTGGCGCGGCTCGTGCTCTTGGGCCTGACCGGGGGGCTGGGCGCGAACCCGGTCGAGTTCGTCGTCCGATCGCTCGGCACCTGGACGCTCGTCATGCTGTGCGTGACGCTGGCGATCACTCCGCTGCGCTGGGTCACCGGCTGGGCCTGGCCGCTGCGGCTGCGCCGCATGGCCGGGCTGTTCTGCTTCTTCTACGCGACGCTGCACCTGGCGGCGTATGCGTGGCTCGACCTATGGTTCGATTGGGCGGCGATCGCGGCCGACATCGCCAAGCGGCCTTACGTGACCGCCGGCTTCGCCGCTTTCCTGCCGCTGATTCCGCTGGCTGCGACGTCCACCAACGCCATGGTCAAGCGGCTCGGCGGCCGCAACTGGCAGCGACTGCACCGCCTCGTGTACGTGGTCGCGGTGGCGGCGATCCTGCACTTCGCGTGGCAGAAGGCGGCGAAGAACGATTTCGGCGAAGTGACGGTCTACGCGCTCGTCATCGGTGCGCTGCTCGGGGCCCGTCTTCTGCACTGGGCCCGACGCAGACGCGCGCCGGCCGGCATCGGCGGTTCGACGGCCTGAACCGCAGATGCCATGCGAGGCTGGACACCTCGGTCTTGCGCCGATGCCTAAGGAAGCACCGATTCGCCGGCGAACAGTTCTTCGATCTGCTCGCGCCGTCTGACCAAGTAGACGCTTGCGCCGTCGACCATCACCTCGGCGGCGCGCGGACGCGAGTTGTAGTTGCTTGCCATGCTCATGCCGTAAGCGCCGGCTCCCAGCACGGCCAGCAGATCGCCCGCGGCGAGCGCCAGTTCGCGGTCGCGCGCCAGCCAATCGCCCGACTCGCAGACTGGGCCGACCACGTCGTAGCGGATCGGCTCGGCGCTGCGCGGCTGAACGGGCTGCACGTCCATCCAGGCGTCGTACAGCGTCGGACGCAACAAATCGTTCATCGCCGCATCGACGACCGCGAAGTTTTTCGCCGGACCGGGTTTCAGCAGCGTCACGCGCGTGAGCAGCGCGCCGGCCGCGCCGACCAGCGAGCGCCCCGGCTCCAACAGCAGCGTCTTGTCGGCATGGCCGCGCGCCGCCATCCGGTCGGTGAGGGCCCGCACGAGCGCCCCAGGCGCGGGCGGCTCCTCGTCGCGGTAACGGATGCCCAGCCCGCCACCGAAATCGACGTGCCGCAGACGAATGCCGGTGCGCGCGAGCGCGTCGACCAGGTCCAGCACGCGATCGGCGGCGTCGACGTAGGGAGCCAGCGCGGTGATCTGTGAACCGATGTGGCAGTCGATGCCGACGACCTCCAGGTGCCGGCTCGCTGCGGCGCGCCGGTACAGCGCGACGGCGTCCGCGTATGCCACTCCGAACTTGTTCTCGCGCAGTCCGGTCGAGATGTAGGGATGCGTGTTCGGATCGACGTCCGGGTTCACGCGCAACGACACCGGCGCGCGCTTCCCGAGCTGCGCCGCCACGGTTTCGATCATGTCGAGCTCGGCGGCGGATTCGACGTTGAAGCATAGGATGTCGGCCGCCAGCGCCTGCGCGATTTCGACCGTGGTCTTGCCGACTCCGGAGAACACCGTCTTGCGGGCGTCGCCGCCGGCGGCCAACACGCGCGCCAGTTCGCCGCCGGACACGATGTCGAACCCCGCGCCCAGCCGCGCCAGCAGGTTCAGGACTGCGAGGTTGGAGTTGGCCTTGATCGCAAAACAGAGCAGCGCATCGCGGCCGGCCAGCGCGTGCGCGTAGGCGCCGTAGGCGGCTTCGATCGCACGCCGCGAATAGACGTAGGTCGGGGTGCCGAAGCGCGCGGCGATCTCCGCCAGCGGCACGTCTTCGCAGCAAAGCGCGCCCGCGCGCAGCGTGAATGCAGGCTGCGCCGCGCGCGTCATCGATTCGTTTCCGAGGTCGCCGGAACCTCGGCCGGCCGTCGCTCAGTCGGCGCCTTGGGCGACGGCGTCGGCGGAGGCGCCGGCCATGCCGCGCCCGGCTTCGCGCCGGGAAGGTGCAGCGGTCCTTTGTTTCCGCAGCCGACCACGGCAAGGGTGACGGCCACCGCCACTAGAATCGACGCACCTTTCATGCACTCAAGATATCACGCGCGGCGATGGCGGCGGATCGGATGACCGACAGCGAATTCATCGAACGGGCGGAGGCGACGCTGGCGGCGATCGAGCGCGCGCTCGACTCCACCGGCCTCGACGTCGAGATCGAACGCAGCGGCAACGTACTGACGCTCGAATTCGCCGACGGCTCCAAGATCGTCATCAATCTGCAGGAACCGATGCAGCAGATCTGGGTGGCGGCCCGCAGCGGTGCGGCGCATTTCGCTTTCGACGCAGGCAGCTGGCGCGACACGCGCGACGGGCGCGAGCTGTTTGTCGCCCTGTCTGCGCTCGTTTCCGCGCAGGCCGGCACGCCGGTCATTCTGCGTCCGCGCTGAGTGGCCGAAGCCGCGCCTCAGAACACCTGATCGCGGACCGTGTCCGCTTTCTTGCGCTCCTCCGGCGGCAGGCCGTCTTCCAGGCCGACGGCGGCAACGCCTTGGCCGGGCGGAAAATCGGCCCGGTAAATCTCGCCGCCGATCGTCACGATGCCCTCGGGCACCGGCAGCGATCTTTCCGGACGATCCTTCAGCGCCGTGGCCATGTAGCCGATCCAGATCGGCAGCGCCAGGCCACCGCCGGTTTCACGTTCACCGAGCGCGCGCGGCTGATCGAACCCGACCCAGCCGACACCGACGATGCCGCCCCCGTAGCCGGCAAACCACGCGTCGTGCGAATCGTTGGTGGTGCCGGTCTTGCCCGCCAGATCGCTGCGCTGGAGCACGGCCGCGCGGGCGGCCGTGCCGACGCGCGTGACGTCGCGCAGCAGGCTATCCATCAGGTACGCGGTGCGCGCATCGAGTACGCGGTCGGCTTCGGTGAAGGGCCCGCGCCGCGTCACCTCCATCAGCACCTTTCCGTTCGAGTCGGTCACGCGCGAGATCAGGTAGGGCTGTACGCGGTAGCCGCCGCTGGCGAAAACGGCGTAGGCGCTCATCAGCTGCCACGGTGTGACCGAGCCGGCGCCCAGTGCCATGGTCAGATACGGCGGGTGCCGCTGCGGCTCGAAACCGAAGCGGGTCACGTACGCCTGCGCATACTGCGGGCCGATTGCCTGCAGGATGCGGATCGACACCAGGTTCTTGGAGCGCGCCAGCGCCTGGCGCAGCCGTAGCGGCCCATCGAACTTGCCTTCGAAATTCCGCGGCTCCCAGAGCTGGCCGCCGGTCAGTTCCGGATCGATCACCAACGGCGCGTCGTTGATCAGCGTGCTGGGCGTAAAGCCCTTCTCCAGCGCCGCGGCGTAGATGAACGGTTTGAAGCTCGACCCCGGTTGCCGCCACGCCTGCGTCACGTGGTTGAACTTGTTCAGGTTGAAATCGAAGCCGCCCACCAGTGCGCGTACCGCGCCGTCATCGACGGCGGCGGCGACGAAGGCGGCTTCGACCTGCGGCAATTGGGTGATCTCCCAGGCGCCCTTGGCCGTGCGGCTGATGCGGATCAGCGCGCCCGGCACGATACGGCGCGCCGGCTGAGCGCGCGCCTCGAGCGACCGCGAAGCGAAGCGCAGTCCGTCACCGGAGATTTCCACGGATTCGCCGCCCTGGATCACGGCCAGCACGCGCTTCGGCGAGACCTCGACGACGACCGCGGCGATCAGGTTCGGACTGTCGATGGCCTCGGCCAGCGCATCCTCGATGGCCTGCTCGCGCTGCACCGGATCGCCGCGCAGCTCGATGAAGGCTTCCGGGCCGCGGTAGCCGTTGCGGCGGTCGTAATCGAGCACCTGCTGGCGCAGGGCGTTGTAGGCCGCCTGCTGTTCGTGACTGATCAAGGTCGTGTGGACGTTCAGGCCGCGCGTATAGGTTTCCTCGCGGAACACGTCGAACATCAGCTGCCGCGCCAGCTCGGCGGCGTGCTCGGCGTGCAGCCGCGAGCGGCCGCTTTCCGCGAGCGCCTGCGCATAGGCGCGCGTGCGAATCGGCTGCGCGACGGCGGCGTCGTACGTGGCGCGGTCGATCTTGCCGAGCGCCAACATGCGCCCCAAGACGTATTGCTGTCGCCCCTTGGCCCGCCGCAGGCTGGAGATCGGGTTGTACGCCGACGGCGCCGGCGCGATGCCGGCCAGCATCGCCGCCTCGCCGACCGTGAGGTCGGCCAGCTTTTTGCCGAAGTAAGTCTGCGCGGCGGCGGCGAAGCCGTACGCGCGCTGGCCGAGGAAAATCTGGTTCAGGTAGATCTCGAAGATGCGGTCCTTGCTGAGGCCCGCTTCGATCTTCAGCGCCAGCGCGATCTCGTACAGCTTGCGTACGTACGACTTTTCCGAGCTGAGGTAAAAGGTGCGCGCAATCTGCATCGTGATCGTGCTGCCTCCCTGGCGGCGCCGACCGGTGACCAGGTTGGCGAACGCCGCGCGCGCGATACCGGTGTAGTCGACGCCGGAGTGCTCGTAGAAACGATCGTCTTCGGCGGCCAGTACCGCGTCCTTGACGAACTGCGGCACGTCGCGGATCGCGACGTACTCGCGGCGCTCCTCACCGAATTCGCCGATCAAAACGCCATCGGCGGTGTAGACGCGCAGTGGAATCTTCGGTCGGTAATCGATCAGCGCATCGATCGGCGGCAGATTCGCGTACACGACGGCGAACGCGAACGCCACCAGCAACGCCGCTGCGAGCGCACAGCCCGCGGCGACCACTCCAGCCAGCAATGCCAGCCGACGCCACGACCGCCGGTCGAAAGGCGGCTTCGTTGCGGGGGGGTCGGAGGCGTTGGGCACGGAGCTATCGCGGCGCATACGGAAGGGCGACCGCGCACTGGGAAGGAGGGACCAGCAAATCCGCCCGGGAGCGGACGATATGTGCGGACGATTATAGGCGTCGGCGCGGCCGCGCCCGGCTGAGGTCCATTACGGACCGTGGCGGACGCTCTGCCGCACCTGTCCTGGAACGAGAGTGCGACGGGAAAACGGTAACTACTCGTCCGTTTGCGGGGCTTGTGCCGCGTCGATTTTCGTTGTTAGGATTTTGAAGTACCCTGCGACAAGTATGCGGTAAACGCTCGAAAGATAAAGAAAATGCGAGGGTCGAACCGTCCTTTTCGACGGCTCGACGCCGTGCGACCCAGGCAAGCTTCCGCGTCATCGTCCGAGTCGCTTTGCTGCAGTCCTGATCGTTCAACGACACCGGGAGCGCCCCCTTGGCCTTCGAGTTGCCCTTCTTTTCCAAGACGCCGCCGTTGATCGGGCTGGACATCGGCTCATCCAGCGTCAAGTTGGTCGAGCTCTCGGAAGCCGGCGGCACGCTGCGGCTGGAGCGCTATGCGATCGAGCCGCTGCCACGGGGTGCCGTGGTCGACGGCAACATCGACAAGATCGACCTCGTCGCCGAAGCGGTCAAACGCGCGTGGCGTCGTTCGGGCACCCGCATCAAAAACGTTGCGATGGCATTGCCGGCATCGGCGGTGATCACGAAGCGCATCGCGCTGCCCGCCAACCTGCGCGAGGAAGAGCTCGAGATGCAGGTGGAGAGCGAGGCCAACCAGTACATCCCCTTCGCGCTGGACGAGGTGAGCCTTGACTTCCAGGTCTTGGGGCCGATCCCGAACGCGCCGGACGACGTCGAGGTCCTGATCGCCGCCTCGCGCAAGGAGAAGGTCGAGGACCGCATGGCGGTCGCGCAGGCGGCCGGTCTGAAGCCGGTCGTCGTCGACGTCGAGTCGTACGCGATGCGCGCGGCGCTGGAGCGCGTGATCGAGCAGTTGCCGAACGGCGGCGAGGGGCTCGTGATCGCGGTCTTTTACCTTGGCGCCAACACCACCAGCGTCACCGTGATGCACGACGGCGAGGCGATTTACGAACGGGAGCAGCCGTTCGGCGGCCAGCAGTTGACCGGCGACATCGCGCGCGCTTACGGCATTCCGGCGGAAGAAGCGGAGCAAAAGAAGCGTAGCGGCGACCTGCCGGCGAACTACGAAAACGACGTGCTGCGGCCGTTCATCGATACCGCGGTCACGGAAATCACGCGCGCGCTGCAGTTTTTCTTCACCTCGACGCCGTACACGCGCGTCGATCAGATCATGCTGGTCGGCGGCTCGGCCGTGCTGACCGGACTGCCGGACGCATTGATGGAACGCGCCCAGGTGCCGACGTCGGTGGCGTCTCCGTTCAAGGGGATGGAGATTTCGGCCGCCGTACGCGAAAAGCAGTTGCGGCTCGATGCGCCCGCGCTGCTGACGCCGTGCGGGTTGGCGATGCGGAGGTTCGATAAATGACCCGTATCCGCATCAACCTGCTGCCGCATCGCGAGGCCAAGCGCGAACGGCAGAAGAAGGCCTTTTACTTTTTGACTTTCCTGAGCCTGGTTGCCGGCGTCGCGCTGGTCGGTCTGGTGTGGTCGGTGCTGCAGGGCTACATCAGCGGTCAGCAGGACCGCAACAATTTCATCGCCGCCGAGAACCGCAAGCTCGACGTGCAGATCAAGGAAATCGCGACGCTGCGGCAGGAAATCGAGGCGCTGCGAGCACGCCAGCGCGCGGTCGAAGACCTGCAGGCCGACCGCAACCAGCCCGTGTACTTGCTGGACGAACTGGCCAAGCAGACGCCGGAAGGCATTTACCTGCGCGCGATCAAGCAGGAGGACCGTAAGGTCAACGTCCAGGGGTGGGCGGCGTCCAACGAGCGCGTCTCCGAGTTCCTGCGCAATCTGCAAAACGGCTCGAAGTACCTCGAGCGGCCGGAGCTGATCGAGATCAAACTCGCCGGCCAGAGCCCGCAGGGTGTTCAGCGGCGCCTGTTCGAGTTCTCGCTGAATTTCTTCCTGCGACCCACTCCTGAGCGTGCCCAGTTACAGGCGCAGGGGCGCGCCGCGCCGGTACGGCCGGTGGCGGCGCCGGCGACCAAGTAACCGAGGTTAGGAAGCGGCATGGCGAACGCGCGCGACATCCTGTCCCAGTTCCAAGGGCTGACGCTGGAGAACGTCGGCTCTTGGCCGATCGCCCCCCGCATCGCCGTCTGGCTGATGGTGATCGCGTTGTGCGCGGTGCTCGGGTGGTTCCTGCTGTGGAGCAAGCAGGTCGACGAACTCGATCGGCTGCGCGCGGAGGAGGCGTCGCTGAAAGAGCAGTACAAACAGAAGCTGCAACAGGCGATCAATCTGGAAGAGCTGCGCAAACAGAAAGAGCAGGTCAGCCAATATGTGCTGACGCTCGAGAAGCAATTGCCGAGCAAGGCCGAGATGGATGCGCTGCTGTCCGACATCAACCAGGCAGGCATCGGGCGCGGGTTG
>JAKANT010000066.1 GCA_021823635.1 Pseudomonadota bacterium | reverse complement strand
CGCGACCCTGCGCGCGCATCTTGGCGACCTCGACGTGCACTTTGGTCACCAGCGGACAGGTAGCGTCGAACACGCGCAGGCCGCGCGCCGCCGCCTCGCGCTGCACGCGTTTGGACACGCCGTGCGCAGAGAAAATCACCGTGCCGCCGGCCGGCACCTGGTCCAGCTCATCGACGAAGATCGCGCCCTTGGCGCGCAGATCCGCCACCACGTACGAGTTGTGCACGATCTCGTGCCGCACATAAATCGGAGCGCCAAACTGCGCCAGCGCGCGCTCGACGATCTCGATCGCCCGATCCACGCCCGCGCAAAAGCCGCGTGGCTGCGCCAGCAAGACCTCCATCTCAGATCACCCCGATCACGTGCGCCGAGAAGCGCAATGGCAAACCGGCCAGCGGGTGGTTGAAGTCGATCACCACCCGTTCGGCATCGCACGACTTCAGCACGCCAGCGAAGCTGGCCCCATCCGGCATGCGGAACGCGATGACATCGCCCGCTTCGTACTCCGTATCCGCTTCGGCGTTGGCATCGAACGCAGCGCGCGTCAGCGTGCGCACGAGTTCGGGGCGCCGCTCGCCATAGGCATCGCCCGGCGCCAGATCGAACTCGGCCCGAGCGCCTTCGGCCAAACCGAACAGGCGCTGCTCGATCGCCGGCGCCAACTGCCCGTTGCCGATCTGCAGGGTCGCCGGGCGCGCGTCGAAGGTGCTAATTAGTTCGCGCTCGACGTCGCCCTCGCACACCGCCAATCGATAATGGAGGGTCACGTGCGAGCCGGGCCCGATCTGCTTCATAGTGAAGCGATTGTAACGAGGGGGGGAGCCGTGCCGATCAAAGACTGGCCGGAAGCCGAGCGGCCGCGCGAGAAGCTGCTCAGCGAAGGACCGCAGGCGCTGACCGAAGCGGAGCTGCTCGCTGTGTTCCTGCGCGTCGGCACGCCGGGCAAGGACGTGCTGCAATTGGCGCGCGAGGCGCTGGCGCGGTTTGGCGGGCTCAATGGCCTTCTGGCCGCCCCGCGACGCGAAGTGGAAGCATTGCGCGGTTTCGGGCCGGCGAAGTATGCGCAGCTCGCCGCGGTGGTGGAACTCGCCCGGCGCGCGCTGCGCGAAGAGGTGCGCCGCAACGAGGTGCTGAATTCGCCGCACAAGGTGCGCGACTATCTGCGCCTGGCGCTCGGCCACACCCCGCACGAGGTGTTCGTCGCCCTGTTTTTGGACGCGCAGAACCGGCTGATCGCGGACCGCGAGCTGTTCCGCGGCACGCTGACGCAGACCAGCGTGTACCCACGCGAGGTGGTCAAGGCGGCGCTGGCGCACAACGCGGCGGCGGTGATCTTCGCCCACAACCACCCCTCGGGCGCGGCCGAGCCGAGCCGGGCCGACGAGCTGCTGACACGCACCCTGCGCGACGCATTGGCGCTGGTGGACATCCTAGTGCTGGACCACATCATCGTCGCCGGGCCGGGTGCGACCGTTTCATTCGCGGAGCGGGGACTGCTGTAGCCGAGTGGCTGGCCGCGGCCATTTCACTTACAATCCGCGGCTTTGCGAAACGCCGCCGCGGCGTTCGCGCGCAACAAGTCGGGAGTATTTAGATGGCACGCGTGTGTCAAGTCACGGGCAAGGCGCCGATGGTTGGCCATCACGTCTCGCACGCCAACAACAAGACGAAGCGTCGCTTCATGCCGAACCTACAGTACCGCCGCTTCTGGGTCGATAGCGAGCGCCGCTGGGTGCGGTTGCGCGTCACCAATGCCGGCCTGCGCACCATCGACAAGCTCGGCATCGATGCGGTGCTGGCCGATCTGCGCGCGCGCGGCGAAATCTGAGGAGGGCGGCAATGGCCAAGGGCGCACGCGAAAAGATCAAGCTGGAATCCACCGCCGGCACCGGGCACTTTTACACCACCACCAAGAACAAGCGCACGACGCCAGACAAGCTGGCGTTCATGAAGTACGACCCGGTGGCGCGCAAGCACGTGCAATACAAGGAAACCAAGCTGAAGTGAAGGTCGCCGCGCCGAGTTCGGCGCGCAGCCCAGCGGCGCCAGGCCGCCGTGTCTGGCCCGTTCTCGTCCCAAGCCGCCGCCGCAGCGGCGTTCGCCGCGCCCGCTCAGCCGCCAGGCTGCGCGCCGACGGCGAGGCGGTCAGACACAAGGCCCAATTGCCAGGCCTTGTGCACCAGTTGGATCGCGTTGCTGACGCCGAGTTTCTGCTTGATCGTCGACTGGTAGTTGGCGACGGTCTTTTCGCTCAAACGCAGCCGCGACGCGATCTCGTTCAAAGGCGTTCCGCCGACCAGCATCTGCAGAATCTCGAATTCGCGCACGGACAGATCGCCGCCGATCTCCCGCGGCGTCACCTCGGCCCGCAAGGCAAGCGCCTGCGCGACCTCACGGCTGAAGTACCGCTCGCCTCGCGCCAGCGCCAGCACCGCTTCGACCAGCGCGTCCGGTCCGCTGCGCTTGGTCAGATAGCCGCGCGCGCCCGCCTGCAGCGCACGGGCGGCGAATATCGCATCCTCGTACATGCTGAACATCAACACCCGCGCCCGGTCGTCGCGGGCGACGATTCGCCGCACCGCTTCGATGCCGCTGGCGCCGGGAAGCGCGATGTCCATCACGACCACGTCGGGCGCGAGCTTGTAGTAGGCGAGATACGCCGTCTGGGCGTCGGCCGCTTCCCCGATCACTTGAATCCGGCAGTCCCGCGCCAACAGATGGCGATAACCGGCCCGCACGACCGCGTGGTCGTCGACCAGCAGGACACGAATCGGCGCGTCGCTCATCGATTGCCGTAGTGCTCGAGCACTGGGATCACGGCGCGGATTGCGAAGCCCTGGCCAAGCGCGGTAACGACTTTCATCTCCCCTCCGTGCGCGATGACCCGTTCGCGCATTCCGACCAATCCGAGACCGCGCGCCGGCGACCCGACCTCCGCGCCGACGCCGTTGTCGGCGATCGTGAGAATCAAACGCTGTCCTTCCTCCGTTCGCTCGCCGACAACGGCGACTTCGATCTTCGTCGCGCCGGCGTGCTTGGCACAGTTTGTTAACCCCTCTTGGACAAGTCGGTACACCGTCAGCGCCATGGCATCTTCGAGGCGATCCAGATCCGCGCCCAAGGTCAAGCCGATGTCTGTGGCGCCAAGCCCCGCGCGGGCCGTCTCGACCAAGTGTTCGAGCGCCGCCCGCAAGCCCAGTTCTTCCAAGCCGACCGGGCGCAGCCGGCGCAGAAGCGCTGCCGTCGCTCGGTGTGCGAGATCCACCCGTTCGATCAGCGAGGCCGCAGCGGCATGCGCCGAAGCGGTTGGGCTCATGGCATCCCGAATCTGCACGGCGTCGAGCTTGATCAGGTTCAAGTACTGACCAAGCTCGTCGTGCAATTCACGTGCCAACGCCTTGCGCTCGGCTTCGTGCAGTTCGACATAGCGCTGTGCCAGGCGCCGCTGCTCGCTCAGCGCGTCGCTGAGTTGGATCGTCGCGCGTTGATCGCCCTCGCGGGCGAGTTGTGCGGCGCGATAGCGCCGCAACGCATACCAAACGAGTGCTGCAGTCAAGGAAACGACAGCAGCGAGGGCCTCGTCGAGTTCGATCTGTTCGTAGCGCCGCGTCCACAGATACAGACGCTCGGCGGGCTCGAAAAACAGAGCGATTGCCCAGGTAGCGGCAGTGATCCCAACGACCACCGCAAGATCGGTCCACTTTCGTGGGTCAGTGCGGCGCGCGTCCGCCCGACAGCCGTCGGCCTCTATCGACGCTGGGGCCGCGGGGCGACGCCATCGCGCTATGCGTGGCAAGGACATTGCGTTGCGGAAATGTGCTTCGGGAGTTTATCCCGACGTTTTCGGGAGTCTCTCCCTAGGTAGGCCGGACGGGCCGCTGCAACCTGCGGCGAAACAACCGCACAAGGAGACCTTTCGCCATGTCTTGTGGTCGGCTTCCGTTCGCGCGCAGCAAGTGCGCCTTGCTCGCCGCCTCGCTTGTGACCGTTCTGACGTCAGCGCAGGCTCAAGGGCCGCAGGAACTGCCACCGGTGACCGTCGTCGGTACCGTGCCATTGGTCGGGCACGACCTGCCGGCCGACCAGATCCCGGGTTCGGCGTACGTGGTCGATGCCGAGCAGATCAGGCGCGATCGGCCGCTGACGATCGCCGATCAGATCAACCGCGGCGTCGCCTCGGTCTTCGTCAACGCGGCGCAAGGCAACCCGTATCAGCCGGATATCACGTTTCGCGGATTCGCAGCCTCGCCACTGCTCGGCACGCCGATCGGAATGTCAGTGTTCGTCGACGGTGTGCGCGTGAACGAGCCTTTCGGCGATACCGTACTCTGGCATTTGATTCCCACGGCAGCCATAGGCTCGCTCGCGCTGCTGCCTGGGGCCAATCCGGCCTTTGGACTGAACACGCTGGGCGGCGCGCTGGTGGTGCAGACCAAACGCGGCCGGACGCACGGCGGGGTCGAGGCAGAGATCGGCGCTGGGTCGTTTGGCCGCCGGGCGGCGCAAACGTCGATCGGCGGACGCGCGGGTTCGTTCGACGCCCTGCTGGCGGCGCAATACCAGGAGGAGGATGGCTGGCGCGACAAATCGCCCTCGCGCGTGCGGCAGCTCTTCGGCCAAACGGGCTGGCAGGCGGGCAACACGGCGATCGACGCGATCTACACCTTCGCCGACAACGTACTGATTGGCAATGGTCTCGCGCCCGAGAGTTTGCTGGCCAGCCGGCGCGAAAGCGTCTACACCTACCCAGACGAAACCAAACCGCGCCTGCACTTCGTCAACCTGCAGTTGCGCCACGCGCTTGGGGGCGATGCCCTGTTCAGCGGCAACGTCTACCACCGGCGCCTGAGCCTGCGCACGTTCAACGGCGATGCCGAGTACGACGACGGCGGCACGCCGCTCGACCCGACCGACGACGAGTACGAAGCCGAGAACCGCCGCACCGCCACTCGGCAGTGGGCCAGCGGAGCGACCGCGCAACTGGCCTGGACCGTGGGTTCGGCCGCGGTCACGCACCGGTTGACCGTCGGCGTGAGCCGCGATCGCGGTCGCGCCGAGTTCTCGCAGTACGAACAGCCGGCGAACTTCACCGCCGACCGCGGCACGTCACCTGACGGAGATTTCGAGCTCGATGTCCGCGTGCGCGGCTACAACGTCTACGACGGCATCTACCTGACCGACACCATCTCTTTCGGCGCACGCACCCACCTCTCGCTGGCCGGCCGCTACAACCGCGCCAAGGTCGAGATACGCGACCTGACCGGGCTGGAGCCGGCCTTGAACGGCACGCACCGGTTCAGCCGCTTCACGCCGTCGGCCGGGATAACCTTCGCGCCGGTGCCGGCAGCCACGCTTTATGCGCGCTACAGCGAGGGCTATCGTGTGCCCACACCGGTCGAGCTGACTTGCGCCGACCCAGCCGCGCCCTGCTCGCTGCCGGTGGCCTTCGTGGCCGATCCTCCTCTGCGGCCCGTCGTTGCCAAATCGTGGGAAACCGGCGTCCGCTCCGCCCGCGGCGAATCGCTCAACTGGAGCGTAGGCGCTTTCCGAACCGACCTGCGCGACGACATCCTGTTCACCGCCGTCGGCGCCGGTCAGGGTTTCTTCGCCAACGTGCCGAAGACCCGGCGACAAGGCGTCGAGCTGGGCCTGTCCGGGCGGGCTAAAAGCTTGCGCTGGGGTCTGGCCTACGCCTATGTGGATGCGACGTTCGAGTCTCCGGTCGCGCTGTTCAATCCGGTGGCGGTCGACGCCGACCCGTCGCAGCCGGCTACCATCGACGTGCGCGCCGGCGATCGCGTTCCCGGCATTCCGCGCCATCGTCTGAAGGCTAACGCCGAGTGGAGGATCGGCAGCGTGGTGCTCGGTGCGGAGACCCACTCGGCGTCCAGCCAGTTCCTGCGCGGCGACGAAAGCAACGAACAGCGGCCACTCAGTGGTTACACCATCGCCAATTTGCGCGCCTCGGTCGAACTCGGGGCGCAGTGGAACGTATCCGCGCGGGTCAATAATGTGTTCGACCGCAAATACGAAACATTGGGCGCGCTGAACCGCAATGCTTTCGATGCCAACAGCCAGCCGTTGGACGGTGTGGGACCGGGACCGGTCGAGCGCTTCGTCGCCCCCGGCGCTCCTCGCAGCTTTTGGATCGACGTTCAGTATCGCTTCAACTAGGCGCCCTTCGGTCATGCTTGTGCGGTGCAGCTCGCGGCGAGCCTTCGCGCTGGCCACGAACTTGCTACATGCGGTGGCACACGGGGGATAGGCGCGGCCGTATGGATCACGCGATGCTCGAGGTGCGGGACTTGACCAAACGCTACGGCGAGCGCATCGCCTTGAACGGCCTGTCCTTCCAACTTGCGCCCGGCCAGTTCAGCGCCTTGCTCGGACCGAATGGCGCGGGCAAGACGACGCTGTTTCAAGTGCTGACGGGGTTGTTCGCTGCGGACGCCGGCGAGGTTTTCGTTGCCGGCCTGTCGCTACGCGAGCGCGGTCCCGAAGTCTTGCGTCACATCGGCGTCGTGTTCCAGCAACCGGCCCTCGATCTGGACCTGACGGTCCGGCACAACCTGCAGCTACAGGCCGACCTGCATGGGCTCACGAGTGCGCAGGCCAGAGAGCGCATCGCTGCCGGTTGCGCGCAACTCGGAATCACGGCGGAGTTGGGTCGCCCGGCGCGCCAGCTGTCCGGCGGTACGCGCCGCAAAGTCGAACTGGTGCGGGCGTTGCTGCACCGACCGGCCGTGTTGTTGATGGACGAAGCGACCGTCGGCCTCGACCCCAAGTCGCGGCGGGACCTGCTGACGGCGATCCGCCGCGAAGTCAGCGAACACGGAACCTGCGTACTGTGGGCGACGCATTGGGTCGAGGAGGCCGAGTCGGCCGACCGGGTGCTGGTACTGCATCGCGGCCGCTTGCTCGCTGACGGGACGCCGGCAGAAGTCGCGGTTTCACTCGGCGGGCCGACGCTGGAGGAGGCGTTCGTCGCGGCCACCAGTGGCGCGATGGCAGCGTGAAAGAGGTGAACAAGGAGGAACGGGTAATGTTGCGTTTCGGAGCACTTGTAGTCGCGTCTTTGATGGTCGCCGGTGTGCAGGCGAAGGGGACCGGTCTCGCGTTCGTTTCCAGCGAGAAAGACAACGCGATCGCGATGGTGGATGTCAAGACGCTTTCGGTCGTCGGAACGATTCCAACCTGCAAACGGCCGCGGCACATGCAGTTCATGCCGGGAGCGACGGTCTTGATGGTGGCGTGCAGCGACTCGAACCGCGCCGATCTGATCGACGTCGCCGCGCGCAAGTCCGTGAGCCAGGTTCCGCTCGGCGAGGACCCCGAGATCTTCGATCTGTCGCCCGACGGCAAGTTCGCCTACGTGTCGGACGAGGAAAACGGCCAGTTGAACGTTATCGACATCGGCTCGAAAAAGACGGTCAAATCGATCGCCGTCGGCAAGGAACCGGAAGGGGTTCTGACCGCGCCCGACGGCAAACGCGTGTATGTCACTTCCGAAGTGGCCAACATGGTCCACGTCGTCGATGTGGCGAGCGGCAAAGTGGAGAAGAACATTTCGGTGGGCAAGCGCCCGCGGCGCTTCGCGCTGGCCGCCAACGGCGACGAGCTTTGGGTGTCCAACGAGCTGGGCGCCAGCGTCAGCATCATTTCGACCCGCGATCTGTCGGTGATCGGCACGATCAAGTTCGAGGTCAAGGGCATGCGACCGGACGACATAACGCCGAGA
>JAKANT010000065.1 GCA_021823635.1 Pseudomonadota bacterium | reverse complement strand
CGGGCGGCGGCGGTCGCCGCCTTCGCGATCGCATACCTGGCCTTCGTGTGCGCGCCGCTCGCGCTGGCGCTGCGCAGCGGCCGCACGCCGGGGGCGGCGGCCGACGAACTGGCGGCCGCGCTCGGCCTGGTCGGTTTCGCGATGCTGATCGCGCAGTTCGTGCTGTCGGCGCGCTTCAGGACCGTGTCGCGCGTGCTCGGCATCGATCTGGCGCTGCGGCTGCACCAGGCGCTGGCGCTGCTGTTGCTGGCGGCGCTGCTGGTGCATCCGTTCCTGTACGAACAGCCGTACTTCGCGCCGGCGCGGCGGCCCGGCGTCTCCGGCGCGGCGGCCTACGGAGCCCTGGCCGGGGTCGTCGCCTGGCTGCTGCTGATCGCGCTGTCGGCCGCGGCGGTTGCGCGCGATCGCATGCCGTGGCGTTACGAGACCTGGCGCCTGGCGCACGGGCTGGGCGCGGGCGCGCTCGCCGCATTGGGCCTGTATCACGCGCTCGCCATCGGCCGCTACAGCGCTGCGCCCGCGCTGGCGTACTTCTGGGCGGCCGCGGTCGGACTCGCGTTGCTGGCGCTGCTGTACGTCTACCTTCTGCGCCCCATCGCCGCCGCGCGCGGCGCGCGCTACCGCGTCACCGCCGTGCAGCGCGTCGCGCTGAAAACGTGGCGCCTGACCGCTGCGCCGGAGCGCGGGCACGCCCTCGCCTATCAGGCGGGACAGTTCGCCTGGCTGAAGTTCGGCCGCAGCCTCGGCAACCTGGTCGAGTTGCCGTTCTCGTTCGCCTCGGCGCCCGCGGCCGACGGTGACTCGCTGTCGTTCCTGATCAAGGAAGCCGGCGACTTCACCGACGGCATCGGCCGTATCGCGCCCGGTACCGCGCTTTTCCTCGACGGCCCGCACGGCACCTTCACGCTGCGCGGCCGCCAGGGCGAAGGCATCGTGCTGATCGCCGGCGGCATCGGCATCGCGCCGATGGTCGGTCTTCTGCGCGAGCTGGCGGCGCGCCGCGATCCGCGGCCGGTGATCGTCGTGTACGGCAACCGCATCCGCGAGCAGATCGTGCCGCTGCAGGACCTGGTGGCGCTCGAGCGCTTGCCCGCGCTGCAAATCCACCACGTGCTGTCCGAGCCGCCGCCCGACTGGGACGGCATGACTGGCACCATCGACGCGGGCACGCTGGCGCGCACGCTGCCTGCGACGGATCGCGCGCGCTGGCTGTACTTCGTCTGCGGCCCGGCGGAAATGATCGACGCGGTGGAGACCGTGCTGGTCCGCGCCGGCGTGCCGCTGCGGCAGATCGTCGCCGAGCGGCTGCGCTACGTGCTGTGGGACGCGTCGCCGCGCGGCCGGCGCCTGCTGCAGGCGGTGGCGGCGATCGGCGCCATCGTGCTCGCCGCGACGCTCGCGTTCGCCTGGCGCGCTTGACCCGGCGCAGATCGCCGTGGCGGGTGGTCCTTGCGCGGCGTCAACACGGCCGCCGCCGGCTTCGCCCACACTGAAGCCTTAACTTCGCCGGAGGCCAGCATGCAGATTGCCGAAGTATGCACACGCGACGTCGTCGCCTGCGAACCCGATACCAGCATCGTCGACGTGGCGCGGCTGATGCGCGATCACCACGTCGGCGACGTGATCGTCGTCGAGCGGCAGGAGGGACGCATGGTCCCGGTCGGCATCGTGACCGACCGCGATCTGGTGATCGAGATCCTGGCGGCTGACGCCGACCCGGCACCGCTCACCGCCGCCGACCTGATCGGCGGCGACCTGGTGACCGTACGCGACACCGAAACCGTGTACGACGCGATCTGGCACATGCGGTCGCGCGGCATCCGCCGCTTGCCGGTGGTCGATGCGCGCGGCTCGCTGGTCGGCGTGTTGACGGCCGACGACGTGACGGCGCTGCTGGCCGACGAGCTGACGCAGGTGGCGCGCATCATGCCGCGCCAGGTCGGCATCGAAGCGGCCTCGCGGGCGCCGCTGGCGCCGCGCTGAGCCGCGCAGGCGGCGGCGGCGCAGCGCGGCAGGCCGCCCGCCCATTGGGCGGGCGGCAACGGCGTCACTTGATCTCGACCTTGGTCGGCTTGGCCTCCGCCGTCGCCACCTTCGGAAGATGGACCTGCAGCACGCCGTCCTTCATCTCGGCCGTGATCGCCTTCGGATCGACGTTGTCCGGCAACGTGAAGCTGCGCATGAACGAGCCGTAGAAGCGTTCGACCCGGTGCATCTTCTTGTCCTTCTCTTCCTTTTCCTGCTTGCGCTCGCCCCGGATCGTCAGCACGTTGCCTTCGATCTCGACCGTCACGTCTTCCTTCTTCACCTCCGGCAGCTCGGCCTTGAACAGGAACTCCTTGTCGGTCTCGCTGATGTCGGTGGCCGGCTGCCAGGTGAACTCGCGCTCGACCGGCCACAGGCGCGGCCAGCGGCGCGGGTCGAACAGACGATCGAAGTATTCGTCGATGTCCCGGAACGGGACCAGGGATGTCTTGGCCATCGTCTACCTCCGTCAGAGAGCGATTTCGCTGTTCACAGCGACTGCGCGATGGTGCGCGATCGGACGGCACCGTTGTTGACGGAAAGCAAACGGGGCTGCATCGCAGCCATGCCGCATGCGCGCGACCGAACGCAATAGACAACGCTTCGCGGCGCGCCGCCGTCAGCGCTCGTGTTCGGCCGGCCCGCGCTTGCGCGGCGCCGCCGCTTTGCGGCCGAAGCGGGGTTCGCCGCGGCGCATGGCGGCGTATTCGGCCAGCCGCCGCGCGATGCGGCCGTTGATCGTCTCCTCCTCCCACGGCGGCGCGCCCGGGCCGGCGGCGATCCCGGTCAGCAGCTCGATCGCCTGATCGACCGTCTCGACCGCGTACACCGCGAAGCGGCCGGCGGCGACCGCTTCGACCACGTCGTCGCGCAGCATCAGGTGCTGCGCGTTGTCGGCTGGAATGATCACGCCGTGGCTGCCATCCAGCCCGCGCGCGGCGCAGATGTCGAAGAAACCTTCGATCTTTTCGTTCACCGCCCCCACCGCCTGCACGCGGCCGAGCTGGTTCACCGAGCCGGTGACCGCCAGCGACTGCGCCAGCGGCGCTTCGGCGAGCGACGACATCAACGCCACCAGTTCGGCCAGCGACGCGCTGTCGCCCTCGACGACGCTGTAGGTCTGTTCGAACACCAGGCTGCCGACGATCGAGTGCGGCGCGAATTCCGAGTAGCGGGCGGCGAGGAAGGCCGCCAGGATCAGCACGCCTTTGGAGTGGATCGCGCCGCCCAGCTCGGTTTCGCGCTGCACGTCGATCACCTGTCCTTCGCCGAAGCGCGTGGTGGCGGTGATGCGGGTCGGCTCGCCGAACAGGTGGCCCGCCACTTCGTACACCGCCAGCGCGTTGACCTGACCGATGCGGGCGCCGGCGGTGTCGATCAGGAGCGTGCCGCGCAGGATCGCCTCCTGCACGCGCTCGTGCAGGCGGCTGGCGCGGCGGCGGTGGGCTTCGATTGCCGCCGTCACGTCGGCGGCGCGAATCGACGGCGCGCCGGCGGCGCGTGCCAGCTGGTCGGCCTGCACCGACAGGTCGATCAGCGTCTGCAGGCGCGCGCTCAGCTTGTTGGCGTCGCCTGCCAGGCGCGCGCTGTGATCGAGCAGGCGCGCCAGGGCGGCCGCCTGCAGCGGCAGCAGGCCGTTGGCGCGCGCATGCGTGGCCAGCACCCGTGCCGCCTGCCGCTCGAGCGCGGCGTCGCGCGGGAAGTCCTCGTCCAGATCGGCGCCGACGCGAAAAAGTTCGGTGAACTCCGGGTCGAAGCGGGTCAGCAGCTCGTACAGCTCGCGTTCGCCGAACAGCACCACCTTGACGCGCAGCGGAATCGGCTCCGGCTCCAGCCGCACGGTCGACACGATGCTGTACATCTCGGCCATCGACTCGATACGCACCTCGCGCCGCGCCAGCGCCCGTTTCAGCGCCGCCCACGCGAACGGCTGCGTCAGCAGCTTCAGCGCGTCGATCAGCAGATAGCCGCCGTTGGCGCGGTGCAGGCTGCCGGCCTGGATCAGCGTGAAATCGGTCACCAGCGTGCCGAAGCGCGCGATGTGATCGACCCGCCCGACCAACGTCTGATAGGTGGGCAGATCGACCACCTCGACCGGCACGTCGGCGCCGCCGGCATCGATCAGTACGTTCACCTCGTAGCGGGTGATCGGTGCGCGCGACGTGCGTTCGCCGCCCTCGGCCTCGGTCTCCGGACGGCGAAAGTCGTCCGCGTTGTCGACCACGTCGGCGCGCACCGCGTCCAGGTACTCGAGCACGCGCGGCAGGTCGGCGTAGCGCTCCTTGATCTCGTCGACCGCGTGGTCGACCGCCAGCAGCGTCATCTTGCGGTTCAGCGCGCGCACGCGCTCCGAATGCTCCTGCCGCAGCTTCAGTTGCTGGCGCAGCACGCGCACCAATTGCTCTTGCAACATCGCGATCGTGCGCTCGATGCGATCGCGTTCCTCCGGCGGCAGCTTCTCGTACTCCGGCGGCGGCATCACTTCGCCGTCCTTGACCGGCGCGAACGAAAACCCGGTCGGCGTGCGGATCATCGCGATGCCGTTGCGCTGCGCCTCCTCGATCACCGCCTCCATCGCGCGCGCGGCGCGAGCATTGATGTCGGCGCCGATCGCTTCGGCTTGGGTGGTGTACTCGTCGGACTCGAACACCGCGGGGATGGTCGCCCGCAGGTCCTCCACCAGTCGCCGCATGTCGGCGCGCAGCGCGGCGCCGCGGCCGGCCGGCAGCTCGAGCGCGAGCGGCCGGTGCGGCTGCGCGAAATTGTTCACGTAGACCCAGTCCGAGCGCGGCGCGGCGCCGGCGCGCGCCCGTTGCGCGGCGATCGCCTGCCGCACCAGTGCGCGCTTGCCGCTGCCGGGCGGACCCATCACGTACAGGTGGTAGCCGTCGTGCGGCATCGCGAGCGCCAGCTCGACGGCGGCGCGCGCCCGCGCCTGGCCGATCACTTCATCCAGATCGGGCAGCTCGGTGGACAGCGCGCAGCCGAGCGCGGCCGGGTCGCAGCGCCGCGCCAGCGCCGCCGCCGGCAGCGGTCCCGTCGGCCGTCGACCGGCGGCGGCCGCCGTCCCGGTCGAATCGTTCGCGCGCGTCTCCATCCCTTGCCCTTAGCCGCGGGACGAGGCCGCGGTCCGGCGCAAGGGTAGCCGACGAAGCCGGCCGGCGCGGCTGCGTTCGATCAAGTGTCGTGGCGAGGCGACGGTTCGCCGCGCACGCGGAAGCGCTGGTCGAGCCGGCGCAGGTTCTCGATGATGCCGGTGTATTCGAGCTCGCCCATCGGCAGCATCGCAGCGCCGAAGAAGCCTTGCCGGCGCATGTCGATGCCCTTGGTGGCGATGCGGTCGCGCACCGCGTTCCAGAACGGATGCGCGAAACAGTCGAGCGGCTCGGTCAGTTTGCCGCGGTGTTCGGCGAAAGCCGCGCAACTGACCAGCGGCGGGCCGTCGAAGTAGCTGGTGCCGGTGTTCAGCGGCACCGGCATCAACGGCATGTTGTGCGAGCCGCGCATGCCGCCGGCGACGAAATGCCCGATCGCGAACGGCGCCAGCACCTCGCCGGTGGCGGGGAAGTTCATCTGCGTGCGCACCAGCATCACCGGGTCGTCCTTGCCGGTGTACTTGCCGGCGATGTTGTGCAGGCGCGAGGTCGCCACCGCCGCCGCCTGCTCGCCGCTGGCGCGCGACCACACCGACTCGACCACGTAGCGCTCCGGGTCGCGCAGCAGCGCGGCGATGTCGTACAGCTCCTCGGGCGCGTTCAGTTCGATCACGCGATCGCCTTCGGTGTGATTGACGTCCATGATCACGAAGCGGAACCCCTTGGCCAGCGCCGGCGACAGGATCAGGCCGGGCGTATTCATCGGGTCGGCGAACGCGAGGTAAAGCGGCAGGTTAAACGCGCCCGGGTCGGTCTTGTCGGCCGCGAACAGCAGGAACGGCTCGTTCGGCCGCTCGTCGATCTCCATCTCCGCCACCGCCGGCCCCATGCCCTTGACGTTGCCGGAAAACGCGTCGCGCAGCAGGTCCTGCCCGGCACCATAGAGGCCCTGGCTCTTCGCCACCTGCGTGCCGGCGACGAACGCGTCCCATGCCAGACGATGCACGTCGGCCGCGCCGACGCCGCGCGTGTGAGTCATCAGGATCGCGACGTCGTCGCCGGTGTGCGCGATCCAGAAATCGACGATCGGCCCGGCGTTCTCGCGCACGTACGCCGCCACCCGTTCCAGCAGCTGGCGCGATGGCGCGATATGGCCGCCGATCGAACCGATGTCGGCCTTGATGACGGAAAGCGTGATCTTCATGGTCGCCTCGCTTCTGCGCGCCTCATTGCCGCGCACGCTCGTTCTGCCCCAGCATCGACGGTGTGACCAGCGTGACGCCGCGTTCGGTGACGTGGTAGCGCAACCGGTCGGCCTCGCGATCGACGCCGATCCGGGTTCCCGGCGGCACGCGGCAGTGTTTGTCGACGATCGCGCGCTTCAGGATGCAGCCCGCGCCGATCTCGGCGTGCGGCAGCACCACCGTGTCTTCCACCAGCGCGTGCTCGTCCACGCGCACGTTCCACGACAGCAGCGAGCGCCGTACCGTGCAACCGCTCAGGATGCAGCCGCCGGCGACGATCGAATCGACCGCCATTCCCCGCCGCAGCGGCTCGTCGAACACGAACTTGGCCGGCGGCAACTGTTCCTCGTGCGTCCAGATCGGCCACTCGCGGTCGTACAGGTTGAGCTCCGGCACCACCCGCACCAGGTCCAGGTTCGCCTCCCAGAACGCATCGACGGTGCCGACGTCGCGCCAGTACGGTTTGCCGGCGCTGTGGTTGACGCAGCTGCGGGCGAAGTCGTGCGCGTACACCGCGGCGCCCCCGGCGAGCGCGCGCGGAATGACATCGCGGCCGAAGTCGTGTCCGGACAACGCGTCGGCGGCGTCCAGCACCAACAGCGTGTACAGGAACGACGCCTTGAACGCATACACGCCCATGCTGGCCAGCGCCACCTCCGGCCGCTGCGGGTGCGCACGCGGCTGCGCCGGCTTTTCCTCGAAACCGATCACGCGTTCGGCGGCGTCGATCTGCATCACGCCGAACTGGTGCGCCTGCGCGAGCGGCACTTCGATGCAGGCGATCGACAGGTCGGCACCGCGCGCCGCGTGCTCTTCCAGCATGACCTGATAATCCATGCGGTAGATGTGATCGCCGGCCAGCACCAGCACGTGCTCCGGATCGTGCCGGCGCAGGATGTCCAGGTTCTGATAGACGGCGTCGGCGGTGCCCTGGTACCAGACCGGCTCGACGCGCTGCTGCGCCGGCAGCACCTCGATGAACTCGCCCAGCCGGCCGTCGAGGAAGCTCCAGCCGCGCTGCAGATGGCCGATCAGGCTCTGAGCCTTGTACTGCGTGCACACGCCGATGCGGCGGATGCCCGAGTTCACGCAGTTGGACAGTGCGAAGTCGATGATGCGGAACTGGCCGCCGAAGGACACCGCCGGCTTGGCGCGTCCCTCGGTCAGTTGCGCCAGGCGGCTGCCCCGTCCGCCCGCCAGCACCACCGCCAGCGTCTGCCGCATCAACGCGCTCGGCGCGCGCGCGAACGAGCGGCCGCGCACGATGCGGGGCTGCGCGCCGCCCGCGCGTTGCACCGACGCCTCCGCGTCGAGCGGCCAAGCACGCGGTTCGTTCATCGCCTGCGCCGAAACGAGCGCCGGACGGCTTGTATGTTCAGTCCAGGTCAGCGCGGTAGAGTTTGGCTGCCGAAGAGGCG
>JAKANT010000064.1 GCA_021823635.1 Pseudomonadota bacterium | reverse complement strand
CGCGCCAGCAACGTCGAGCTGTCCGAAGTCGCCAACCTGTCGGCGCCGCAGTGTTTCCGCCGCCACAAGCGGCTGGAGCAGGCCGGCGTGATCGCCGCGTACGAGACGCGGCTGAACGCCGCCCGGCTCGGCTTCGGCGTGACCGCGTTCATCCACGTGACGATGGACAAAGGGCACATCCGCGACCTGCCGAAGTTCAAGAGCGTGGTCGCCGGGCTGCCGGAAATCCAGGAGTGCTACGCGGTCACCGGCGACTTCGACTACATGCTGAAAGTCGTGGCGCGCGACCTGCAATCGCTGTCGCGCTTCCTGATGGAAACCTTGATGAAGCTGCCGGGCGTGACCGCGGTGCGCTCCAGCGTGTGCCTGGACGAAATCAAGTGCACGAGCGCGCTGCCGCTGGCGGCGTGAACGCGGCGCCGCCGGGCCCGCTTGCAGCGCGCGCCGCGACATCGACTATCCGATCGGCACCAGCTGCGCCAGGTAGCGCGCGCGCCGACGCGAGTAGCCGGGCGCGCTGTCGGCGAGCAGCCGCGCGACGTCCTCGTCGCTCAGTTCGCGCACCACCTTCGCCGGCGCGCCCAGGATCAGCGAGCGGTCGGGAAACGCCTTGCCTTCGGTGACCACCGCGCCCGCGCCCACCAGGCACTGGCGGCCGATGCGGGCGCCGTTCATCACCACCGCCTGGATGCCGATCAGCGAGCCGTCGCCGACCGTGCAGCCGTGCACGACCGCCTGATGGCCGATGGTGACGTTCTCGCCCACCGTGAGCGGAAAGCCCGGGTCGTTGTGCAGCACTGCGCATTCCTGCACGTTGCTGCCGGCGCCGATGACGATCGGTTCGTTGTCGCCGCGCAGCACCGCGCCGAACCAGATGCTGACGTTTTCGCCCAGCACCACCTTGCCGATCAGCGTGGCGTTGGGGGCGACGAAAGCGCTCGCCGGCACCTGCGGCGCGTCGTCGCCGAGTCGGTAAAGGGGCATCGCTTCACTCCGGTTTGAGTCCCACCTTCTTCACCAGCGCGCCGTAGCGCGCCAATTCGCTGCGGAAGAATTGTGCCGCCGCCTCGGGCGTGGTGGGAGAAATGGCGTTGCCTTGCTTGTCCATCGCGTCCTTGACCTCGGGCATCGCCAGCGCGGCCGAGAACGCCGCGTGGATGCGCTTGACCTGCTCGGCGCCGAGCCGGGCGGGCCCGACCACCGCGAACCAGCCGGCGACGTCGTACTCGGGCAGCCCCTGCTCGGCGATGGTCGGAATCTCGGGCGCGGCGGCGGCGCGGCTCTTGCTGCAGACGCCGATCGCGCGCAGCGCGCCGCTCTTCAGGTGCCCTTGCACGGCGGGCAAGGCCACCACGCCCATTTCGACTTGGCCGCCGATCAGGTCGGTGACCATCGGCCCGACACCCTTGTACGGAATGTGCTTGACGTCCACGCCGGCCTGATCGGCGAACATCGCGCCCGCCAGATGGATGATCGTGCCGTTGCCGGAGGAGGCGTAGTTGTAGGCGCCGGGCTTCGCCTTCAGGAAGTCGATCAGTTGCCTGACGTTGCTTGCCGGCACCTTCGGATTGACCACCAGCACGAACGGCGTCGCGCCCAGCACCGAGATCGGCGTGATGTCGGCGATCGCGTCGAACGGCATCGACTTGAACACGTGCGGGTTGATCACGTGGTTGTTCGACACCACGCCGATCGTGTTGCCGTCGGGTGCGGCCTTGACCAGCGCGGCGGTGCCGGTGATGCCGCCGGCGCCGGCGATGTTTTCGATCACCACCGGCTGGCCGAGCGCCTTGGCGAGCGCGGGCTGGATCGCGCGCACGATCGTATCCACGCCCGAGCCGGGGCCGACCGGCAGGATCACTTTCATCGGCGTCTGCGCCGATGCGAACGTGGCGGGCAGCGCGCAGGCGAGCGCGAGCAGGGTGAGGGCGGTACGGCGGCGGGCGAAGCGGATCATGGTGTCTCCTCGCGGTTGATGTCAGGCCTTCGTCGAGCGGTCCGCGGCGCGTCCGAGCGCGGCGAGCACTTGCTCGGTGTGCTCGCCCGCGCGCGGGAGAGGGCGCCGCACCGGCGGCCGGCGCCCGGCCAGCAGCAACGGCAGCGGCACCACCTGGGTCATGCCGCCGTCGTCGGTGGCCATCGGCACGATGCCGCCGCTCGCTTTCAGGTGCGGATCGTCGAGCAACTGCTCCGGGCGGACGATCGGCGCAAACGGGAGGCCGGCGGCCTCGAGTGCGGCGCTGAGCGGCGCGACCCGCTGCCGCGCGAAGATCGGCGCCAGACGCGCGAGCAGCTCCGGGCGGGCCGCCACGCGCGCCGCGTTGGTGGCGAACTGCGGCTCGCGCGCCAGCTCCGGGCAGCCGAGCACCTCGCACAGCGCGACGAACTGCTTGTCGCTGACCGCGGCGACGAACAGCTCGCCGTCGGCGAGCGCAAACACGTCGTACACGCTCCAGGCGGAGACGCGCGTCGGCATCGGCGGCGGCGGCTCGCCGGTCATCTGGTACTGCTGGATGTGCTGCGCGCACAGGAACACGCAGTTCTCGAACAGCGCGCTTTGCACCTCCTGGCCGCGGCCGGTGCGCTCGCGCTCGCGCAGCGCCGCCAGCGCACCGAGCGCGCCGAACATGCCGCCCATGATGTCGTTGACCGAGGTGCCGGCGCGCAGCGGACGGCCGGGCGGCCCGGTCATGTAAGACAGCCCGCCCATCATCTGCACCACTTCGTCCAGTGCCGTGCGCCGCTCATACGGCCCCGGCAAAAAGCCCTTCATCGACACGTAGATCAGTCGCGGAAAGCGCGCGGCGAGCGCAGCGTAGTCCAGCCCCAGGGCGGCCATGTAGCCGGGGCGGAAGTTTTCCAGCAGCACGTCGCTCGCGCCGATCAGCGCCAGCGCGTCGGCGCGCCCGGCCGCGCTCTCCAGATCGAGCACCACGCTCTTCTTGTTGCGGTTGAAGGTGCGAAAGAACCCGATGCCGAGCCCCGGCAGCTTGCGCGTCTTGTCGCCGCCAGGCGGCTCGACCTTGATCACTTCGGCGCCCAAATCGGCGAGGATCATGCCGCAGGTCGGCCCCATCACCATGTGGGTGAATTCGACCACGCGGATGCCTTCGAGCGGCAGGCTCGTCGTTGCCATCGTCACACCGCGGTCGCGAGTGTCGCCGGCAGCCCCGCGCGCGCCAGCGCGCCGTGCAGCGTTTCGCCCGGCAGCCAGGTCGAAAGCCTCTTCCGCAGCGCGAGCAGTCGCGTCAGGTCGATGCCGGTGTCGATGTCCATCGCGGCGAGCATGAACGCGAGATCTTCGGTGGCGACGTTGCCGCTCGCGCCCGGCGCGTGCGGACAGCCGCCGATGCCGCCGAGCGAGGCATCGAAGCGCGCGATCCCCACCTGCAGGGCGGCGTACACGTTGGCCAGCGCCAGGCCCCGTGTGTCGTGGAAATGCGCGCACCACAGCCGATCGCCGGCGATTCGCCGCGCTCGCTCGAACAGCGTGGCGACCGATTGCGGATCGGCGAATCCCACCGTGTCGGCGAGGCTGACGCGGTCCGCGCCGGCGTCGAGCAACGCCTGTACGAGGCGCAACACCTCGTCGGGTTCGACGCGGCCCTGCAGCGTGCAGCCGAACGCGGTGCCCACGCCGCCCTCGATCAGCGTCTTCGCGCCGCTCGCGTCGCGCGCCGCGCGCATGCGGGCGACCTCGGCCACCACCTCGTCCGGGGTCTTGCGCAGGTTGGCCAGGCTGTGCGCGCGGCTGGCCGAAAGCGGCACCAGCAGCAGATCGGCGCCGGCGGCGAGCGCCCGTTGCGCGCCTTTGAGGTTCGGCACCAGCACCGAGACGAACAGGCCCGGCAAGGTCTTCGCGTACGCGACCAGTTCGGCCGTGTCGGCCAGTTGCGGCAGCAGCCGCGGCCGCACGAACGAGCCGACCTCGATTTCGCGCACGCCGGCGTCGAAGGCAGCGGCGATCCAGGCGCGCTTGCGGTCGGTCGGCATGACGGTAGCGATGCTCTGCAGACCGTCGCGCAGGCCGACTTCGCGGATCACCGCCCGCGGCGGCAGTTGGCACGCCATCGTTTCGCTCCTCGGTTTCGTTGCCGGCAATCTAGACGGCGCCGCACGCGGCACAAGCGATCTTTCGGAACGCCGGCCGTTCCGATGCGGAACGCCATAATCGCCGCGCCGATGCGCGACCTCGACCTCACCTCGCTGCGTCTGTTCGCCGCCGTGTGCGAGCTGGGCAACATCGCGCGCGCCGCCGAGCGCGAGCACATCGTCCCCTCCGCCGTCAGCAAGCGCATCGCCGCACTCGAACACGCGCTCGGGACGCCGCTGCTCGAGCGCCGGGCGCGCGGCGTGGTGCCCACGGACGCCGGACAAGCGCTGCTCGAGCATGCGCGCACGATCTTTTTCACGCTCGAGCGCATCCGCCATGAAAGCGCGGCGTTCGCCGGCGGCGCCCGCGGGCAGGTGCGCATCCTGGCCAGCGCCTCGGCGATCGCCGAGGCGCTGCTCGAAGACGTGGCCGCGTTCATGCGCGCGCCCGCGAACCGCGCGGTGAAGGTCGACATCGAAGAGCGGGTGTCGCGCGAGGTGGTGCGCGGCGTGCGCGACGGCGAGGCCGCGCTCGGCATCTGCTGGGACAACGTCGACGCCGAGGGGCTCGAGCGACGCGCCTATCGCAGCGACCGCCTGGCGCTGGCGGTGCCGCGCGGCCATCCGCTGGCGCGGCTGCGGACGCTGCGCTTCGAGCAGTCGCTCGCGTACGAGCACGTCGCGCTGCCGGCCAGCACCGCCGTGCACCAGATGCTGCGACGCGCGGCGGCGCAGGCCGGCCGGCCGTTCGTCTGCCGCGCCATCGTCTCCAACTTCGACGCCGCGCTGCGCGTGGTGGTGGCCGATTTGGCGGTCAGCGTGATTCCGGTGCAGGTCGGCGCGACGTCCGCGTCGGCGCGTGCGGTGCGGCTGATTCCGCTGGCCGACGCCTGGGCCCAGCGGCGCTTCGCGATCGTGTTCCGGGACGCAGAGGCGCTCGCGCCGGCCGCGCGCCGGATGCTGGAGCATCTCGCCAGCCGGGCCGGTGCTTGACGGCGGCCGGCGGCGCTCACGAGGCTCGGCCTTGACACGCGCAGCGATCGTGCAGAAACTGCGACCGCCGTCATGTGGCGGCAGATCGACGAGAGGCAGTGCGATGAAGAAGACTGCGAAGAAGCCTGCCAAGAAGGCCCCGAAGCGGTAATCGGCAAGCGAGGGGTCTTGTTGGCAGTCCGGGCCCGCCGCGGCGACGCGGCGGGCTTTCTTTTTTCTCAATCGGGCTGACGCAGCGCCGCCCGAGGCCGCGCGTGCGCCGGTGCAGGATCGGCGGCCGGCGCTTTGGCGCGGAACGGATACGCGCTGCCAGTCCTGCCCGGCCGCGGCGGGAAGCGCAGAGACAGCAGCATCGCCGTGGCGAGCACGGTCACCGTCACCCCCAGCGACCAGGCGACCGGGATCTTGTAGACGTCGATCAGCAGCATCTTGGCGCCGATGAACACCAGCACGATCGCCAGCCCATAGGAAAGGAGGTGGAAGCGCTCGTGCATGCCCGCGAGCAGGAAGTACATCGCGCGCAGGCCGAGGATCGCGAACACGTTCGAGGTCAGCACGATGAACGGATCGGTCGTGATCGCGAAAATCGCCGGGATCGAATCGACCGCGAACACCAGATCAACGATGCCGATCAGCGCGATCACCACCGCCAGCGGCGTGGCCATCCTGACGCCGTCGACCACGGTGAAGAACTTCTCGCCGTCGTAGTGCGGCGCGATGCGCACGCGCCGCCGTATCCACTTCAGCGCCGGGTTGGACTCCAGGTCCGGCTCCTTGCCGGCCGCCCACCACATCTTGATCCCCGTGAACACCAGGAACGCGCCGAACACGTACAGCACCCAGTGGAAGTGCGCGATCAGCCAGGCGCCGATCAGGATCATCACGGCGCGCAGCACGAGCGCCCCGAGGATGCCGATCATCAACACGCGCTTCTGGAACTCAGGCGGCACCGCGAAATAGGTGAACACCATCAGAAACACGAAGATGTTGTCGACCGCGAGCGCCTTCTCTAGCAGATAGCCGGTGACGAACTCGAGCGCCTTGGCGTCGGCGATCTCGTTTCCCTGCGGCCCGCCCAGGTGCCACCACAGCCAGCCGACGAAGACGAACGAGACGGCGACCCATACGAGCGACCAGACGGCCGCCTCCTTGATCGAAACCCGGTGCGCGCCCTGCTTGCGCATGGCGAAGAAATCGATGAACAGCGCGAGCGCGACGAAAGCCGCGAACAGCGTCCACATCAGCGGCGTGCCGATGGACATCGTGAAGCTCCTTGGAAGCGGCGTGGCGCGCGCCGCGCGTGCGATGGGCAACGACGCCTGGACGGTCTCGCCGAGCGTCGCGGTGGGCGCGACGCCTGCGGTGCCGGACGCGCGGGCCGCGCCATGCGCCCGCACATCGGATTGACGACACCGCGGAAGCCGGACGCCGTGCCAGGCGCCCGCAGCTACTCCCCGGTCAGAGGCGGCGGGATTAAATCAGTGCCGATGCGGTGCGGGAACCGGGGTAAACCCGGCGTGCCGCATTGAAACCTGCGCGTGGCCCCGCCTGGCGCTCGTGCGCTGTGCGGCTGCGGCCCGGCGCTGTGCGGCCGCGGCCCGGCGCGGATGCGGGGCGCGATCAAGCGGGACTGCTGGCGCGGCTCGGCAGAGCTGCCAGCACCCCGTCCCAGAACGAGAGGCGGGCGTCGACCGCGGCCTGCGCCGCTTCTTCGGCCTGCCGCCATTTGTGCGGATCGTCGGCGCACAGGCTGGCGAGCAGGCGCAGCGACAGCGGCGCGTGAAAATCTTCGTCCAGATGGATGTGACGGTTCAGGTAATAGTGGAAACGGGGCGCCTGCGATGCCGTAACTCCCATGCGCGCCAGAAAGGCGCGGAACATGGACGGAATCACGTGCTCGCGGCCCAGCCCAAGCGCGGCCGCCACCGCATGCGGCCGCCCGCTGCCCAGCACCTCGAAGGTGCTGCGCACGAAGCGCGCCGCTGGCGGCGGCACCGCGCATTCGGCCAGCGCGACCTCCAGCCCCGAACCGGCGACACGTTCGACGAAGCGCCGCGGCGTATCCGCGTCGGCGCCGACCTCGCGCATCGCGTCCAGATACAGCGCGAAGTGGCTGGTGAAGCCGTCGCCCCCGGGCGGCGCCGTGTCCGACTCTTCCTCGGCACCAGCTCGTTGATGAAACGCACGATCGACGTGTCGGCTGCGGGCGTCTACGGCCACCGAGCCGGTGCGACCGCGCTCTGCAGGTACTTGATGAGGGACATGAAGTCCCACACCGAGTACACGTGGTGCTGCATGAACGCGGCTAGATCCTGCACGGTCTCGAGCGCCGCATAGATCGGGTGCGCTTCGAGACGCTGTCGCAAGGCGACGATACGGGCTGGGTCGATCATGGCCGTTTAATTGCGTCGAAGGTGCCCGTCGGTCGCGGCCGCGTGTGGCCACGCGGCCGCCACGCTCACGAACACTGCCCCGTATACCCGCAGGCGGTGCAGAACTCGCAGCCGTCGCGCTTGATCATGGCGGCGGCGTGGCAGCTCGGGCACACCTTGCCTTTGATCGGCGGCGTTTCGTGTTCGATCACCTGCACCGGGTCGGGCAGCGCGAGGATGCCGGCGCTCTGGATCGCGCGCCCTTCGTCGTCGAGGATGCCCAGCACCTTGTACCGGTGCAGCAGCAGGGTGGCGATATAGGCGACCGTGCTCGGGTACATCGATGA
>JAKANT010000063.1 GCA_021823635.1 Pseudomonadota bacterium | reverse complement strand
GCGGCTGCTGGCCAAGCGCAAGGCGCTGCACGAGGCGGCGGTGCGGCGCCTGAAGTTGCTCGCCTACAGCGAGCTGCTGGCCGACGCGCGCCATGACCCGGGCCTGCTGGCGCGCACGTTCGAGAACATCCCGCCCGAGGACCGGCGGCTGCCCGAGGTGGCACTCGAAGGCGCGCGACTGTTGAACCGCGCCGGGCGGGGACACGCCGCGGCCGAGGCGCTCGAAGCGGCCCTCGAGGCGCACTGGGACGAGCGTCTGCTCGACGAATACGCGCGCGTGCCGTCGCTGCCGGTGCGCGGGCGTATCGAACGCGCCACCGCGTGGCTCGAGCGCCGGCCGCAGGACGCGGCGCTGCTGCGCTGCCTGGGCGAGCTGTGCCTGCGCGATCAACTGTGGGGAAGCACGCGCTCTTATCTGGAGGAAAGCCTGAGGCTGAAGCCGCATCCGGCCACGTCGCTCGCGCTGGCGCGGCTGGCCGAGGCGACCGGCCAGGCCGAGGAAGCGCAACGGCACTACCGGGCCGCCGCGCTCGCCTTCGCCGAACTGCTGCACGAGACGGACCTGCAGGCGCAGCGCCGCGCCGCCCGTATCGCCGGCCGCGAAGCCGTCGCCAGCACGCCGCTCGCCTGAGCGCGGCGCGCATGGCGACGATCAACGAAATCCTGATCGTCGGCGCCGCGCTGCTGTTCGTCGCGCTGCTGCTGTCGGCGCTGTCGCAACGCATCGGCGTGCCGGTGCTGGTGGTGTTTCTCGCGGTCGGATTGTTCGCCACCGAAATCCCGGGCGCGCCGCGCTTTCCGGTGTCGATCGAGACGGCGGCGCTGATCGGCAACCTGGCGCTGGCGGTCATTTTGCTCGACGGCGGACTGCGCACGCGCTCGGCGACTTTCCGCATGGTGGCCGCGCCGGCGCTGGTGCTGGCCACCGCCGGCGTGGTGCTGACGGCGGCGATCGTGGGGGCGCTCGCGGTCGCGCTGCTCGGCTTCGACTGGCGCTACGGCCTGTTGATCGGCTCGATCGTCGGCTCCACCGATGCGGCCGCGGTGTTCGCGCTGCTGCGCTCGGGCGGCCAACGGCTGAACGAACGCGTCGAGGCGACGCTGGAAGTCGAATCCGGCATCAACGATCCGATGGCGGTGTTCATGACGCTGATGAGCATCGAGCTGATCCGCATGCCGCAGATCGACGCCGCGACCGTGGCCGGCATGTTCGCGGCGCAACTGGGCATCGGGCTGGCGGCGGGCTTCGTGTTCGGGCGGCTGCTGGCGGCGCTGGTGGCGCGGGTGCGCCTTGGCGAAAGCCTGCTCGCGCTGCTGATCCAATCGGGCGGGTTGTTGATCTTCGGCGCCACCGGGGCGGCGGGCGGCAGCGGCTTCCTGGCCATCTACCTGGCCGGCATCATCGTCGGCAACCGCCGCGGTCAGGTCACCGAAGACGTGCTGCGCGCAAGCGACGGTCTGGCGTGGCTGGCGCAAGCCGGCATGTTCCTGATCCTGGGCCTGGTGACCGACGTCAAGGAAATCGTGCCGTTGGCGCCGGTGGCGCTGACGGTGGCGGCCGGCATGATCTTCGTGGCGCGGCCGCTGGCGGTGGCCGCCTGCCTGCTGCCGTTTCGCTACGCCGTGCGCGAGATCCTGTTCATCGGCTGGATGGGGCTGCGCGGCGCGGTGCCGATCGTGCTCGCGCTGTTTCCGCTGCTCGCCGGCATCGCGGGCGCGGCGCTGCTGTTTCATGTCGCCTTCTTCTGCGTGCTGGCATCGCTGCTGCTGCAAGGTGCGAGCCTGCGCGCCGCGGCGCGCCTGGCTGGCGTGGCGGTGCCCGAGGTGTCGCCGGTGCTGGCGAGCGCGGCGCTGCTCACGGCCGGGCCGGCGCGCGAGCTGGTGCAACTGCGGGTGATGCGGGGCGCGCGCATCGCCGACCGCCCGCGCGAGGAGATCGACTGGCCGCTCGGCGTGGGCGTGGTCGAAGTGCAGCGCGGCGGCCAAACCGTCACCGCCGACGCGCTGCGCGCCGACGACGTGGTCGCGCTGGCGGCGCCGGCCGATGCGGTGGCGGAGCTGGAGGCGATGTTCGCGCCGGCGGGCGACCTGGGCGAGTTCATGCTTGGCGCGGATACCACGCTCGCCGATCTGCGCGACTACTACGGCTGCCCGGTGCCGGCGGGCGCCTCCGAGCGGCTGACGCTGGCGGAATACCTGCGCGAACGGCTGCACGGTCGGCCGGCGGTGGGCGACAGCGTGCGACTGGGCGGCGTGATCCTCACCGTGCGCGCTGCCTCGGGCGGCGCGGTCAAGCGCGTCGGACTTCGCGTCGGCGCAGCGCCCGCATCGGCGGCGCGACCGTCAGGCGCGTGACAGCCGGATCAATCGGTACTCGAAGTCGGCCGGGAAGGTCTCCTGCTTGCGGCTCGGCCGCGCGGCCGATGCCTGCAAGCGCCGCAGCGGCCACGCGAGAAGGAAAGCGAGGAAGGGCCGGGTGCGCCGGAATTCCTCCACCGTGCGCGCGACGAATGGCCGCAGGCGCTCGTTGCGCAAGGTATCCAGCACGACGAAGGTCGGCACGATCTCGCGCGTGCAGTCGCGGTCGGCGACGATGCGCCAGCCGGCCGACTGCGCCAGCGCGACGAAGCGCGCATGCGAGACCTTGCTCGCGCCGCCGCCGTCGCGACGGGGGAAGTAGTCGAACACGATCGCGTCGCGCGCCGTCAGGCGCGCCGCCTGCGCCATGGCGGCGGCGGCGTCCAGGTAATGGAAGCTTTCGAGGAACAGCAGCAGGTCATAGGAGCGATCCAGGCGCAGGTCTTCGAAGCGCGATTCGAAGATCGTCGTCTCGGGCGGCAGCTTGCGGCGGGCGAACTCGTTTAAGCGCGGCGACGGGCACACGCAGTCGACCCGGTAGCCGAGCCGAATCAGCGCGGCGGCGTTGGCGCCGGTGCCGCTGCCGACGTCCAGGATCGTGCGCGTTCCCGCCGGAATCTGGCTCGCCACCAAATCGAAGTACGCTTGCTGCGCCTGCCCCAGCCGCGCCAGGCTGATCTCGTCGGCGCGCCCGCCCTCCCAATAGCCGTAGTGCAGGAAGCCATGGCCGAAGACCAATTCGCTCGCCAACGCCTCGACGTCGAGCCGTAACTCCTTGAGCTTCACCGTTCACCCATGCCGGATCGCGACCGTCTTCAACCGCGTGAAGGCGGCGAGCGCCTCGAAGCCTTTCTCGCGCCCGTAGCCGCTCGACTTCACACCGCCAAACGGCAGCTCGATGCCGCCGCCGGCGCCATAGTTGTTGACGAACACCTGGCCGCAGGCGAGCTTGCGCGCGAGCCGCAACTGGCGCGCACCGTCGCGCGTCCACACCCCGGCCACCAGCCCGTACGGCGTGCCGTTGGCGATGGCGAGCGCCTCCGCCTCGGTGTCGAACGGCATGGCCGCGAGCACGGGACCGAAGATCTCTTCCTGCGCGATGCGGTGCGAGGCAGGGACGTCGCGCAGCAGCGCGGGCGCCTGGTAGAAGCCCGCAGGCGGCGCGTCGTCCACGATGCGGCCTTGCGCGGCGAGCGCGATGCCGTCGGCGCGCGCCTGCGACAGATACTGCTGCACGCGCTGCAATTGGCTGTGCCGGATCAGCGGCCCGACGTCGAGGTCGGCCAGTGCGGGGCCGACGCGCAGCCGCGACATCGCGTCGCCGACGCGCGCGAGCAGTTCCTCGTAGATCGGGCGCTCGCCGAGCAGGCGGCTGCCTGCGGAGCAGGTCTGACCGGCGTTTTGCACGATGGCGTTGACGATCACCGCCACCGCCGCGTCCAGATCGGCGTCGGCGAAGACGATCTGCGGGCTCTTGCCGCCCAGTTCCAGCGTCACCGGGCAATGATGCTGCGCCGCTGCCTGCGCGACGCGCGTGCCGGTGGCCGGCGAGCCGGTGAACGAGAGGTGATCGATGCCCGGATGCGCCGCGAGCGCCGCACCGGCCTCGGCCCCGAGCCCGGTGACGATGTTCAACGCGCCGTCGGGCAGGCCGACTTCGGCCGCCAATTCGGCGACGCGCAGCAACGACAGACACGCATCCTCCGCGGGCTTCACGACGCAGGCGTTGCCGGCCGCGAGCGCCGCGCCCACGCTGCGGCCGAAGATCTGCAACGGATAGTTCCACGGGATGATGTGGCCGGTCACGCCGTGCGGCTCGCGGATCGTCAGCACCGTCATGCCGGGCTGATACGGGATCGTTGCGCCGTGCAGCTTGTCGGCTGCGCCGCCGTAGTACTCGAAGTAGCGCGCCAGCGCGGCGGCGTCCGCGCGGCCTTGCCGCAGCGGCTTGCCGGTGGTGCGCGACTCCAGCCGCGCCAGTTCCTCGCCGCACTCGGCCACGCGCGCCGCCAGCCTCGCGAGCAGGCGGCCGCGTTCGGCCGCGGACAGCCGGCCCCATGCGCCGTCGCCGAATTCGCCGAACGCGCGCTGCGCCGCGCGCACCGCGGCGTCGACGTCGGCGCTGTTTCCGCGCGCGATCTTTGCAAACGGCCTGCCGTCGGACGGATCGATCACGTCCAGCGTCTGCCCGCTCGCTGCGACGACCCAGCGGTTGCCGATGAAATGATGCAGCCCGTCGGCCGCTGCCCAGTTGTCGTCCACGCGCTCCCCCTCGCGGGCCGATTATCCGCCGCCGGCTTCGGCATCGCTAGAATCGGCCGCATCACCGCCGCGAGAAAAGTCCCATGAGCCTGGAGCGCGTGCCGCCGGGCCGCGACCTGCCCGACGATTTCAACGTCATCATCGAGATCCCGGCGCACGCGGATCCGATCAAATACGAAGTCGACAAGGAAAGCGGCGCGCTGTTCGTCGACCGCTTCATCGCCACCGCGATGCACTACCCGTGCAATTACGGCTACATCCCGCACACGATCGCCGATGACGGCGATCCGGTGGATGTGCTGGTGATCACGCCGTTTCCGCTGCAGCACGGCGTGGTGGTGCGCTGCCGGCCGCTCGGCGTGCTGCGGATGGAAGACGAAGCGGGCGGCGATTCCAAACTGCTGGCGGTGCCGATCGACAAGTGCCTGCCCTGGTACAAGCACTGGCGCAAGCCGGAGGACATCGCGCCCGAACGGCTGGCGCAGATCCAGCATTTCTTCGAGCACTACAAGGATCTCGAACCCGGCAAGTGGGTGAAGGTGGTCGGCTGGGCTGGCCCCGACGAAGCGCGGCGCGAGATCCTGGCCGGCGTCGAGGCCTACAAGAGGGCGTCGCCGAAGCCGGCCTTCTAGCCGATGCTGCGGCGGCGGCGAGTGCCGCCGCAAGAGGTCAGACCGGTCCTCGCACGCCCGCGAGCGCCCCAGCCGGACGGCCTGCTCGGTCGCGAGCTCGACGCAGTGCGCGATCGTGAACGGCGCAACGCTTCGCGCGAGCGGCGGCACTCAGTCGCCCGCGGGATCGACCGTTTTGAAGGCGCGGTGCTCGTTCAACTCGTCGATCGCCTGCGCGACCTCATGCGCTTCGCGCTCGAGGAAGCGCGCCACCGCGGCGTGCATGTCGGGCCGCGCCAGCCAGTGCACCGACCAGGTCGGTATCGGATCCAGCCCGCGCGCGAGCTTGTGCGCCCCCTGGGCGCCACCCTCGAAGACCGCCAGCCGACGCTCGATCGCGAACTCGATCATCTGGTAGTAGCAGCACTCGAAGTGCAGGCATGGCACGTGTTCGACTGCGCCCCAGTAGCGGCCATACAGGCGCGCGTCGAAGACGCCGAGCGCGGCGGCGATCGGTTTGCCGCCGCGGCGCGCCAGCACCAGCACGAGGTGCTGCGGCATCGTTTCCGCCAACCGTAGGAAGAAGTCGAGGTTCAGATACGGTGTCGAGAAGTGCGCGGCATAGGTGGCGCGATAGCAGCGGTGAAAGAACGCCCAGTCGGACTCCGAGATCGCGCGTCCGGTACGTCGCTCCAGCGTCACGCCCGCCTCGGCGACCTTGCGCCGCTCGGCGCGGATCTTCTTGCGCTTCGGTTGCGCCAGCGCCGCCAGGAAATCGTCGAAGTTCGTGTAGCCGCGGTTGTGCCAGTGAAACTGCACGCCTCGGCGCACCAGCATGCCGCGCGCGGCGAGCAGCGCGATCTCGGCGTCGGGCGCGAACAGCACGTGCAGCGACGACAGCCCGCTTTGTTCGGCGTGCGCCAGCAGCGCGTCGGCCAGCGCGGCGCGCGCGTCTTCATGGCGCGCCAGCAGGCGCGTGCCGGCCACCGGCGTGAACGGCACCGCGACCAGCCACTTCGGGTAGTAAGCGAGCCCGACGCGTTGATACGCCTGCGCCCAGCTCCAGTCGAATACGTATTCGCCCCAAGAGTGGGCTTTCAGGTAGAGCGGCGCGGCGGCGGCGAGCGACGCGCCGTCCCACAGCGTCAGATACGCCGGCGTCCACCCGGACGAATCGCGCGCACAGCCGCTCGCGGCGAGCGCCTGCAGGAACGCATGGCTCAGCAACACGTTGCCGTGCGCGCCAGCAACGGCGAGCGCGTCCCATTGGGCGCGATCGATCGACGCCAGGTCGGCGACGATGCGCGTGCGATAATTTTTGCGGGACGAAGAAAGCACGGTCGATGGGTTCGCACGTCAGGATCGCGGTCGCGCAGATCAACTGCACCGTCGGCGATTACGAAGGCAACGTCCGCCGCATCCTCGACATGGCGGGCCGCGCAGCGGCCGCCGGCGCGCACGCGCTGCTGACCCCTGAACTGTCGTTGAGCGGCTATCCGCCGGAAGACCTGCTGCTGCGGCGGGCATTCTACGAAGCGGCCGATCGCGCGCTCGAACGGCTGGCGGCGCGGCTGCTCGAGTATCCCGAAATGCGCGTGATCGTCGGCCATCCGGCCGCGCGCGAAGGGCGCCGCTTCAACGCCGCGTCGGTGATCGCCGGCGGCCGCGTGCAGGCGACGTACTTCAAGCACGATTTGCCCAATTACGCCGTCTTCGACGAACAGCGCTACTTCACGCCGGATGACCGGCCGCTGGTGGTGGACATCGCCGGCCTGCGCTGCGGCATCGCGATCTGCGAGGACGCCTGGTTTCCGCACGTGCCCGGCGCGGCGCGCGCCGCCGGCGCGCAGACGCTACTGGTCCTGAACGGCTCGCCCTTTCACCTCGGCAAGCAGTCGCAGCGGCTGGAGGTGATGCGCGAGAACGTGACGCGGTTCGGGCTGCCGCTGGTGTACGCCAATCTCGTCGGCGGCCAGGACGAACTGGTATTCGACGGCGCGTCGTTCGTGCTCGACGCGCACGGCCAGCCGACGCACATGGCGCCACAGTTCGAAGAGCGGCTGATGCTGGTCGATTTCGTCGCCGGCGCGCCGCAGCCGGGCGAAGTCGCGGAGCCGGGGCCGCTCGAGCGGCAGGCGTACGGGGCGCTCGTGCTCGGGGTGCGCGACTACCTCGGCAAGAACGGCTTTCCGGGCGCGATCATCGGGCTGTCGGGCGGCGTGGATTCGGCGTTGGTACTGACGGTGGCGGTGGATGCGCTCGGCCCCGATCGCGTGCGCGCGGTGATGATGCCGTCGCAGTACACGCGCGAGATTTCCTGGCTCGACGCGCGCGCGATGGCGCGCACGCTGGGCGTGCGTTACGACGAGCTGCCGATCAAGCCGGTGTTCGACGCCTTTCTCGCCACGCTGGCGGGCGAGTTCCGCAGCCTGCCATGGGACACGACCGAAGAGAACATCCAGGCCCGCATCCGCGGCACGCTGCTGATGGCGCTGTCGAACAAGTACGGTTCGATCGTGCTGACCACCGGCAACAAGAGCGAGATGGCGGTCGGCTACGCGACGCTGTATGGCGACATGGCG